>NZ_JALFIA010000090.1:0-27925 GCF_022776125.1 Hallerella sp.
CGGGACATCGCGGGGGCCCTTCCTTTTTCCCCCGGAATCTTCCCTTGTGGCCTTGGCCCTGAAAAAGGCTCCGTGTTGAAAAGGCGGACCCGGGTCCGCCTTCTGTGTTTTAAAGGGTTTAACTGTTTTGTTTGAAATTACTTTTCTTTCGGGGTGAGTTTTCTACAAAATGGCTTTTTTGTTCTATTTTTGAAGAATGAAACCGCAGAAATTATCACTCCTGCTGTATATCAAAGATCCTTTTGATTTGAAAAAAGGTTCTTTTGATGTACTGTATTCTCAGATTGCAGTTGAAATTCGAAAGCTTTTAGAAGAATGCAAAATTCGTCTGTCTTTATACTTGCCTGGAAACGTTATTCAGGTGTGGAATAAGCAGAACATCGCTGACATTGTTTGGATGCGTGGTGCAATCCGAGAGGGGAAACTTGAAATTGTAGGCGGGGGTTTTTATGATGCAATGCTTCCTCTGTTTCCGACAGAGCTTCAAGAACTTCAGTTGAAAGAACATTTCTGTTTGGTGGAAAAAGTTTTCCAGACAGAGCCTGTGGGGTACTTTAATTCCTCGATGGCCTGGGAAATTGGGATGACGGAAGTGCTTGCGAAGCAGGGATTCCGCTATACGCTGGTTTCGGAAAAAAGTTTGCAGGATACTTTAGGGCGTGCGACGCGGGTGACGGGCTGGTATACAGCGGAAGACCGTGACTCGGTCATGCGGCTGTTGCTCATTTGCCAGAATTTATGCGAAGTTTTGCTGCAAGAGTCTTCTACGCTGCAAGCGAAGCTGGAATCTTTAGGTGAAAGCGAGACGACATGGGTTGTGACGCAAGCGATTCCGCTTTCGAGCTTGGAGAAAATAGGAGCTTTCTTTAAGCGCTTGCGTGAAAATTTTGAACAGTTCTCTTTTCAATTCTGGACGCTTTCCCATGTTTTAGAGGAATCTTCGGGTGGAAAGGTGAACCTGATGAGCGATATCGGAACGAACGTGGGGCTTCCTGCGGGTTCGCACAGCTGTCGAGAACTTCTTTTACGCCGTCCGGAAGCGGATTTGATGCACAAGCAATTGCTGATCGCCAATTCCCACGCGAAGAGCCTTTTGCCGGAAAAGGAACTTTTGGGTGTGCAGAGAAAGCTTTTGCCGTTGATGGCTCCGGAGTATTACGCGGATCTTTATGATAACGAAGGTGTGCGCAGTCCGGTTGTACGTTGGAAAGGCAATGCGAGTATTATCGCTGTTGAAGAAGAAATTGAAAATCGAGCGAAGCTCGATGGTCGACGTGTAGAAGTCTCGGATTTTTTGCGCAACGGGAATCGCCAAATTCTGGTGAACAATTCTAATTTGCAGTTCTTGCTGGAACAGCGGAAGGGCGCGACTTTGCGTTCTTTGGTTTATAAGCCAGCCCAGCTGAACCTGGTGAGCGCCTTTCAGCAGAACGGTGATGTGCCGCGTGCCTTCGCGGATCATTTGCTTCCGACGTCCCTAACGGATATGAAGCAGATCGATGCCGCATTGAATGATGGCCAAGGCATTCTTTCTGCGCCGTATGATTATGAGATTGAGCGGAAGGAAAACTCTTTGGGCGTGATGCTTCGCGCGGAGCAGATGGCGAATGTCGCTGGTAAGGAACATGTTTTGCATATCGACAAAAAATTTGAATTGAACCGTTCGAATTCGGAACTCGATGTGCGTTACGCCTTGACGAATGGAACGTTTTCGGATTTGGAAGCCTACTTTGGAACAGAGCTGAATTTGGGCGTTCGCAAAGTCCACGGTCAAAGGGCTTATTCGTTGAAGATCAACGGGCAGAGCGTTTCCCTTGACGCAAGTGTGCCGTTGCTCTTTCCGGATGCGACGGTGGTGTCTCTCAAAGACGGTCTGCTTTCCTATGCTTTCCGATTCCGTTTTTCGCAGCCGGTGAAGGTCGCGTTGAATTGGATTATGGGATCTCACCAGACCGCGGCGCCGACCGTGGTGCAGGGCGTTCGACTGTTCTTGTTTTGGAATTTAAAATTGCAGGGCCAGGGTGAAACCGATTTCGGTATTCACATGGATTTTTCTAAGCGGGGATTCTTTTTATGAATTCGGAACAGATCGATTTATTTGTAGAAGAATCCGACCAAGAAGTCTATGTGCGCATTAGCGGAACTTTTGGCTTTACGCAATTTGCGCCGTTGCGTGAAAAGGTCAATCGCATTATGGATGGCCCAGGAAAGCGTTGGTTTTTGGACGTGGACCGAGCTCGCTTTACGGACAAGGAATATCTGAAGCTTTTCTTGGATTTTTTGGAAAAGGCGAAGCAGAAAGATACGGAACTTGTACTTGTTTATAATGGGGATGAAAATAAGAATTTCTTTGCGCCGTATGCGCATATCTTTGCGGTGACGGGAAACTGGAAAACCTACCGGCGCAAGGGCGTTCTTGCTGCGATCGGAGCTGTAGGAGCCTATTACAACAAGCAGACGGGTATCCGCTTGAGTCCGTTTGTGGCGTTGGTGTTGATCTTTGTTCTATTGGGATGGTTCTTTACCTTGTACGGGATTATCCGGGGGCAGCAGGAAGAAATCCGTGTTCGGGAAGCGCATGTCTTGGAAATGGAACAGGAAACGGAGCGGATGCGAAATGAACTCGATTATTTGCAGTCGATGATCGGGCCGCTTAAAAATTTAGGTTTGATCATTGATTCGACGACTTCCAAGCGTTCAGAGACGCGCATTCGCAACTGGACGAAATATTTGGACCGTTTAGAGACTCGCCGCCGTGAAAAATAACGTCCGGCTGTCTGCAATCCCCTCGGCAATCGTTTTGATTGCGGTGATAGGCCTGTTGGCGGGCTTTATCGGTTTTTGGTGGTATGGCTCGGTCCAGATGAATCAGCTTTCGATTCGGGAAGCGCGTTTGCAGAAGGAAGCTGTGCAATACATCAAGTATCGGAATTGGACGCTAGACTATTGCCATATCTATTTCGCATTGGATATTGTCTCAAAGAATAAGATGACCTCTGCCCAGAAGAAGATGCTGAGCGATGAAATCTGGATGATTTCGCGTAATTACGGTTTTGATCCGCTGCTGATCCCTGCGATTGTTTTTCAGGAAAGCAAGGGGAATCCGAATGCGAAGGGACGGTATCGGAGCGGCGCGGAGTCGGGAGCCTATGGCTTGATGCAGTTGAAAGTGCCTACAGCCCAGTCAATTGGAAAGCGTTTTGGATTAGTGGTGAACGACGGTTCGGATCTTTTGCGTCCGGAAGTGAGCGTGGTTGTGGGAAGCGCATACCTGATGCGGCTGGTGGGGCGTTATGGAGATTTGAAGAAAGCAATCATAGCCTACAATCTAGGGCAGGGTGGGGTGGATTCCAAGATTCGAAGTGGAACGCCTCTGCCGACAAACTATTATGAAAGTGTTTTGGCAAAATATCGGAAATTACAGCGGCTTGTCCGTGAAAGGATAGGCGAAATGCCTTAGGATTTCTAAATTCAGGGGGATGATTTTTCGGATTTTGCCCTTGTTGTTAATCGCGGTCGCTTTCGCTACGGAAGTGCGGTATGATTGCGAGGGCTTTGTCGAAAGAGGCCTTTCGATGGATCCGATGCTTGCGGAATCCCGTTTTTCGACTGAAGCGAAGAAGAACAAGATTTCTGAGATCAAGGCGGCTGCCATTCTTTCCAAATTTGAAATTTCCATGATGGTGGGACCCGCTCCCGGTTTGAAGGAAACCGTGGACGATTGGGGCGATACCGTTGATACGTGGGATTTTACGAAAATGGGACCGTTCTTTGGAACGGAAATTAAGGCTGTGCAACCGTTGAATTACGGACAGTACAAGGTCGGAAAAAAAGCGGCAGAAGCGGACCTGCGCCAGACAGAAATGAGCGTCATCGGCAAGGAACATGAAAAAAGCGTCGAACTGCAAACGTATTATTACAACTATCTGCTCGCTCTTGAAATGAACCGCTTGGCGGCCGATGCCAAAAAACAGATGGACCGTGCGGAAGAAAAACTCGAAGAAGCCTTGGACGATGACGATCCGAATGTTTCGCAGACCGACCTGCTGAGGCTCAAAGCGAGCCGTCATACGCTTGACGAGGCGATCATCGATGCGGAAAACGGACTTGCCCGTGTGAAGCTCGCCGTAAAATTCTCGCTCGGGCTCGATTCAAACGAAACCTTTGCTCCGATGGACACGGTCCTTGCGGAACGGTCGGAATATTTTCCGACTCTCGACGAAGCGAAGGAGCTTGCGGTGCGGCATCATCCGGATTTGAAGCGTTTGAATGCGGGGCTTGAAGCGAGGCAGTATCAGCTGCAACTGGCAGAAGCGAAGCTCGGTCCGCAGTTCTTCTTGATGGGTGAATTTACTTATGTGAAGTCTTGGGCGGGAAACCGTACCGCGGTGCAGAAGAACGCCTTTGCGCAGGATGCGGTGAACAAGATTTCGGGTGCGATCGGCTTTGGCGTGCGTTACAATTTGAACTTTTGGCGCAGTTGGAGTTCTTATGTTTCAGCGCGGACAGAATTGCGCGGCTTGAAACTGAAAGAAAATTATGCGTCGGAAGGAATTCTTTTGCAGATGGAAGAACAGTACATTCAGACGCAAGGTGCGAAGGCGAAGCTCGAAAGCTTGCGTTCAAGCTTGAGAGCGAGCGAATCCATTTTGAAGAGCGCCGCGATGAAGTACGATCTGGATCCTTCGAATACGAGTGAACTCGTTTCGGCTTACAAGGATAACCTGATGCTTCAGAAGTCTTATTATTATGCAGTCTGCAAGTACAACATTGCATTTGCGGAACTGATCAGTCGGATGGGACTTTCCCTTTCCGAATATCATCAACTTGATTTGGGTAAATAATATGAAAATTCAAATACTTCTCTCGATTGTCGCTATGTCTTTTGTGACGGCTTTTGCGGCTGATCCGGTTCAGGCGATTTCCAAGAACGACAAAGAATTGCAGACTCTTTTGAAAAAGAAGAGCCTGAACAAGAAGGACAATGAACGCGTCAAGGCTCTGTTGAGTGATGTGTTCAACTTTAAGCGTCTTGCGGAAAAAACCCTGCCGAAAGAAACCTGGGCCTCTCTCGATGATGCTTCGAAGGATTCCTTTGCAACGGAATTTCAACGTATGGTGCGCAATTCGAGTGCAAAGCGTCTTGAAATGTATCGCACCGACAGTACGATTTACGATGCTCCGAAGCTGAAGAAGAACAATACGGAAGCGAATGTGACGGCGCATCTCTGGTACAAGGGCAAGGAATCCGTTCTCGTTTATAAGATGACATTGGAAAACGGCAACTGGATGGCTTGGGACTTGGTGATTGACGACCTTTCGACAGCTCGCAATTACAAGGAACAGTTTGCAACGATTCTGAAGACGAAGAGCTTTGGCGAACTTCTCGAAACGATCAAGAAGAAGGCTGACGAAATCGAAGAATGATTTTTGACGCTCTCGTCATTCTAGCTGCGATTATTGGAGGCGGACTTTTACTTTTCCCGGTGAAAGTCCGTTTTTTGTTTCGCGTACAGAAGAATGCGGGTAAGTTCGAAGTCCGGATCTTTCGCAAGAAGGTCTTTACGACCGAAGAGGAAACGGTAGAAGAATCGGTAGCCACAGAAGAAGTGGACGTGGCGACGGCAGAAGAAATACGCGCAAGCGAAGAAGACGACTTTGACGACGAAAATCCTTGGAAGAAGGAAGAGTCTGTTGAAGCCAAAGCTCCTGCAAACGAGAAGTCCGAAAAAAAAGCCGCGGAAAAATCGGAAGAGAAATCCGATAAAAAAAAGTCTGAAAAATCGAAAAAGAAGTCGAAAAAGAAATCTTCCGATGAAGAATTTTTGACCCTGGTGCTTGACCCGCGCTTTGATAAAAAGCTACTGAAGGATTGCTTCCAGATTGCAAAGGCTTTCTTTCGCATATTCCACTGTTACTTTGAACCGACCGTTGTCGATGGTATTCGTTTGGAGGATTACGAAGACATGGGCTATGCGATGGGCGGCTTGAATTTTTTGTGCGGTACGATACCGCTTTTCAACAACTGGGAATTTTTGATGGACTGGGAAGGAAGCCGTCCGCTAAAAGTGGAAGGTGGTTTTGTTGCATCGTTCTCGATTGCCCGGATTCTGGGCTTTGGCCTTGTGAGTGTTTGGTCCGTGCTCGGACTTGTGCTTTTGTATTTGTGGAACCTTCGCCGCTACCGGAAGAATCCGGAACAGTTCCGTTTGATTTTTTGGCGACGTTGGGTTGTTCGCTTTTTAGCGGCGGATTAAAAGTTTGATATCAAGAGGATGAAATGCAGAAATTGACTGTGGAAAGATTGCTGTCAAAACTCGGTTTTGGAACCCGTAAGGAATGCCGTGCCTTGGTGCGTGCGGGACTTGTGGAACTTGCGGGAAGAACGGTGGAAGATCCGTTTGAAGAACTCGACGCAAAGCCGGAAACGATTATGGTGAATGGCGAAGAAGTGCCGACGTTTGAAGAACTTTATTTGATGATGAACAAGCCGTGTGGACTGGAGTGCAGCCATCAGCCGCGCGATCATGAATCCGTATTTGAATCCTTTCCGCATCGGATGCTTGAAATGGGCCTGAACTGCGTGGGACGTTTGGATGCGGATTCGCACGGGCTTCTTTTGTTCTCGAACCAGGGGCAGTTTATTCACCGCGTGGAAAGCCCGAAGAAGGGCATGCTCAAAACCTATGTGGCAAAGCTTGCCAGTCCGATTACCGATCCGCAGATTCGCGTTTTGAAAGAAGGGGTGCAGCTGAAGGGCGAAAAGAAGCTTTTCATTGCACGGGAACTGGAAAAGGTTTCGGATACGGTCGTGAAGATTTCGATCGCGGAAGGCGTTTATCACGAAGTGCGTCGCATGTTCGCCGCCGTTTCGAACCATGTGGAAGACTTGGAACGCATTTCGATCGGCCATGTGAAGCTCGATCCGCAGCTCGAACTGGGAAAATGGAGATTCCTGACCGCGGAAGAAAGGGCGGAATTCCAGTAAGCGCTTAAACATGAAAAACCGCAGTCTCCAGGGATTGCGGCTTTTTCGTTTTAAAGAATTTGGAAAGGCTTAGAGAGTAGATTGGACGGTTGCCGAACCGACTTCCGAAAGCTCTGCCTGAGCGGTAGCCGCCTTTGCCGTTTTGGCGATTGCAGCCTTGATGTCAGCGGAGAACTTGAAAGTAGGGATGGTACGCTGCTGCAGGTACACTGTTTCACCCGTCTTCGGGTTACGTGCCGGACGTGCTTTGCGTTCTTTATTTACGAACGTCCCAAATCCACGGATCTCGATGGAATTTCCCTCTGCGAGGGATTCACCAACGAGGTCCAGGAATTGTTCCACAACAACACGTACCTTGTTCTTCACGAAGCCTGTTGCGCTCGTTACGTCCTGAATCAAATCTTGTTTTGTTACATTAGCCACGTTCAAAATATAAGAACCTTGGCTGAAAAAATCTACTTTTGGAACGGTTCTTTTCTTTTTTTCGTCGCTTATTCTTTGGCTATTTCGTGGACAAGTGTGAATAAATGTTGAAAAACGAGTTTCAGATTGTAAATATCCGCGTTTCCCCGTGTACGGTGCTTTCTCCGATGGCCGGTGTGACGGACGCGCCTTTTCGCCGCCTTTGCCGGGTCCTTTCGGGGAATCGGATGGGCCTGTTGGTTTCGGAATTCGTGTCTACGGATGGCGCTTCTCCGTTCATTTTGAAGAATCGGAAACAGTTGATTTTTTATCCGGAAGAACGTCCGTTTGGCATTCAGATTTTTGGGCGCCATCCAGAACGTATGGCTTATGCGGCGCATGTGCTGGAATCGCTCAAACCGGATTATATCGAAGTGAATGCGGGTTGCCCGGTTCCGAAGGTAGCGGGGAAAGGTGGCGGTGCAGGACTCTTAAAAGACCTGCCGCGCTTAAAGGAAATTCTTTGCGAAGTCAAAAAGGCGGTCTCGGTGCCGATGACTCTTAAATGTCGAGTCGGCTGGGATGAAAATTCCATCAACGTGATGGAAACCTTGAAGATTGCGGAAGGCGAAGGCGCCGATATGCTGACTGTGCATGGCAGAACGCGTGTGCAGGGTTACAACGGTTTTGCAAACTGGGACTTGATCGGGGAAGTCGCCAGCGCGGCAAGGATTCCGGTCGTCGGAAACGGCGATGTGAACAGTGTGCAGTTTGCGTTGGAATGTCTAGAAAAATATGACGTGAAAGGCGTTTCCATTGGACGCGCTGCGATGCACAATCCGTGGCTCTTTGGTGAAATTGCCGATGCGCTGGAAGGCAAGGCTCCGCGTGTGGTGACGGCGGAAGAAGCTTGCTCGGTCTTTAAGACGTATTACGACTTTATGATGGAAGAAAGTACATCGACACCGTTCGGGGCGCTGGGACGCTTAAAGCAGCTCGCGGCGCGCCTTTGCAAAGGCTTTGTTCCGGAAACGCCCGAGTTCCGCCAAAAGGTTTTGACGAGCCAGTCGCCCGAAGAATTCTTTGAACGCGTCGAACTTTTTAAGGATTACGCGAAAGCGAATGCGATGACTTTTGCACCGGAGCGCCTGATGAACTTGAACGGCCGCAAGGAAGATACGATTTCCTTCGAGCGGCAGTTTAAAGGCTAAGACGGTACTTTCTCCAATCACCCAGAATGGAAATATCTTTGGCCAGGCCTTCGTCTGCTTTTTGCAAAATGGAGGTGTCGCCGATAAAACCGGAAACGATCTTTCCGCTTGAAAGCTTGATTTTTCCCATGCCGAGAGGCGCTGGAATATTCGCCACGAACTTTCCGAATTCCGCTGGGGAAAGGGCGTAAACTTCGACGTAGAAGCTCGAAGTTCCTCCGAAAATCATCGCAGGCTTTGGAATCTTTCCGTCTTGGAAGGCGTACATTTTGTACTCGGGCGCGGTTGTCGTCGCTTCGATGAAATTCGCGGACTCAAGCTGGTAATGCAGAGGCTCGCCTTTTAAGTGTGCCCCGCAAACGGCAAATTCCACTTTGGAACTGAAAAAGGGAGAAACCTTTTCGGCGACGTCGAGAAGCATGAAATCGTCAAAGGCTTTGCCGACGAGGGTCACGCCGAAGGGAAATTCCGAAACGTTCGGGTCGGAGCTTTTGGCTGTTCCTGCGGGAATTGCAAGTGCGGAATAGTCGAGCAGGTTCATGTAGTTTGTGTAATAGCCGAGATTGGAATTCAGCTGGATCGGGTTTGCTTCGACTTCGGCGGTTTTGTAAGTGGTGCCTGCGGTTGGCGTTAGGATAATGTCTACCTTGGAAAATTCACGCTCGGCGATTTTCTTTTTTTCTTGCAAAGCGTGAAAACCTGCGAAGACGGCACTCGGATGCGGTGTGGTTTTGGGACTGATGATCGCCTTGGTGACCGGGTGAATTTCTTCGGGATGTTCATCGATGAACTTGCCGACAGCGTCGTAACGTTCAAAGACCCAAGGGCCTTCATAAAGCAGGCGGGCCGCTTCGAGGAACGGGGTAAAGTGAATGGTGACCTTTTTCCCGCCTGCTTTTTCAAAGACTTTGACGGCTTTTTCAAAGGCTTCCTTGTAACCGGAGTTGCCAAAAAATTCGAGTTCATTTTCGGCGGGAACTCCGAATGTCCAGTCTTCGGGAAGACGCTTTGCGGATCCGTTCGGTTCGTTCCACGGGGCGACTCGGGAATAGGCATCTTCAGAGTCTTCAGCGGTGGCGAGGTTTAGGACGTAGCGGGCGTCTGCATGGTTCAGGGCGAAAATGGAAACGCAGTCCAAGCTTTTGCAGGCTGGGATCACGCCGTTTGTGCTGAGAATGCCACGGGTCGGTTTGACGCCGACGAGATTGTTGAAAGCTGCCGGTATACGGCCGGAACCTGCAGTGTCTGTGCCGAGAGAGAAACTGCAGAGGCCATAGGCGAGAGCTGCGGCGGAACCGGAGCTCGATCCTCCCGAGATGTATTCGGGAACGTATTTATTCGGAATTGCGCCGTAGGGCGAGCGGACGCCGACAAGGCCTGTAGCGAACTGGTCCATGTTCGTTTTACCGAGCGGGATTGCGCCGAAATCCATGAGACGTTTGACGACGAACGCGGAACGTGAAGGCTTGTATGCATAAGCGGGGCAGGCGGCTGTGCTTTCAAATCCTTCGCAGTCAATATTGTCTTTGATAGCGAAGGGAATGCCGTACAGGGGAAGGCTTTCGGGATCCCTGGCTTCCAGTTTTTTTAGATAGGAGTCCAACTGTCCCTCGGATATTTTGGAAACCCAGATAGCGGCCGGAGCTTTTTCTATTTCGGCGAAAAGGGATTCCAGGAGTTCTCGCGGAGTGAGGGTGTGGGAACGGTAGGCGGAGAGCAGGGAAGAAATTTCCAATTCCATAAGAACCTCTACTTTATAAAATCATTTTATAAAGTAGTATTAAATTGGAACTTGGCGAAGGGAAATTTCTGTTAAAAAAGGTGCATTTTTTGAAGCGAAAACTTACAGACAAATATGTTAAAGTATGTAAGTTGTAATAACAAAAATGGCGTGGTGAAAATCAGTCGTTTTGGAGGAAATGTTCCGTCGCGATTTTTGTGAGGCCGAGGAAATATTCGTCCGAAGAATCCGTGATGAAGAAGAGCCTTGGAAGTTGCGGTCTGCGCAAGTGGTTTCGCATTTGCATGTCCAGATTTGCCTTGGAAAGCTTTTCGGCAAGGCCCCCTGTAAAAACGATGACGGCAGGGTCGAGGAAGGCGACCGTTGCGAAGAGAACTTGCCGGATATAGGGGAGGGCGCTCTTCACATTGTCAAAGATGTCGAGCTGCTGATTTCTGGAAAACGGGAACGGGAAATAGGAAAGTTCACCGGCAAAATTGGCGTTTCCGCGGAGGATTTTGCCATCGACGAGAAAGCCTCCTGCGGGAGGATTTCCCTTGGGCGTAAAGAGTATGGCGACGTTTTTTTCGTTGGCATTTCTTTGCGAATATCCGAGAGCGATTGCGTTCATGTCGTTTTCGACATAGGTCGGAATGCCTGTTTTCTGCTCCATTTCGTGGCTGAGGTTAATTCCGTTGAGGTCAGGGAAGTCGCTGAATTCCACGCTTCCCTGGCTGACGCCGCCTTGAACGCCGATGGAAATCATGCAGATTTTCGGGTTCTGTTTTAAGAGCTTTTGAACACACTGGAGAAGGCTTTTTAATTTGATGTTTTTGCATTTGAATTCGCCCTTGCCGTGTAGCCCGTACATCGCATCTGTGATGCGGTAGTGGATGCTTTCTGCACCGCCTTCAAAGAGCGCGTACAGGCAGAGGAATCGGCACCGTTCGGAATTATAGCGGTATGACATGGCGGGGCGCCCACCGCTGGATGTGCGGAAGTTTTCGGCGATGACTTCGCCGTTTTCAACGAGACCGTTTAAGATGTAGCCGCATGTGGCGACGGTTAAATTCGTCAATTTGGCAAGCTCCGGTTTGGTGATGGAGCCGTTTTCGAGTAAGATCTGGCGTATCTTTCTTGTAGAGTCGTGGGGCATAACTTTTTTATAGTCGGAACAATTTTGTATAAACTTTATAAAATAATTTTATGAAGTTGTCAATGTCTGTGGGAAGTTTTATTGCAAAATCTTGAGACGTGCCTTTTTTGACTGAATTTTCACGAATTGGAATGTTTTGGCATTGATTTTGCGGAAAGGGAATGCGAACATTCCTTTCAGTGAGGTCTATATGAAAAAGTTCAAATGGATGATGATGGTTTCTCTGCTTCTGGTTGCTGCTCTTTATGCCGACAAGCCTGTTCTGAAAATTGCCTACAGCGATTGGCCCGGTTGGACTGCCTGGGAAATTGCGGACAAGAAGGGTTTCTTTAAAAAGCACGGCGTGAATGTGAAGCTCGAATGGTTTGAATATGGACCTTCGATGGATGCTTTCGCCGCAAAGAAAGTGGACGCCGTGGGCGTTTCGAATGGCGATGCGATGGTGTTGAATGCAACCGGCGCACGTAACGTGACGATCCTGATTAATGACTACAGCAACGGTAACGATAAGATTATCGGCGCTCCAGGAATCAAGTCAATCCGGGATCTGAAGGGGAAGAAGATCGGTGTGGAAATCGGTTGCCTTTCCCACGCTTTGCTAATCAATGCGTTAACCAAGAACGGTTTGAAGGAATCCGATGTTACGCTGGTCAATATGGCGACCCATCAAGCTGTGCAAACCTTGGAAAGCGGTGACGTTTCTGCGGTTGTCGCTTGGGTTCCGCATTCGGTGAATGCCTTGGATAAAATCGCCGGGTCGACGGAACTCTATACCAGTGCAAATGAGCCGGGCATTATCTATGACGTGCTCGCGGTTTCCCAAGAATCCATGATGAAGTACAAGGATGAATGGGCGAAGGTGGTTGCTGTCTGGGACGATGTGGTGGCCTATATCAACGATCCGAAGAATGAAAAAGAAATGGTGAAGATTTTGGCGGACCGTGTCGGTGTTTCGGAAAAGCTTTACTCCCGATTCCTCGGCGGTACCAAGTTCCTTCGTGTTGGCGAAAGCCTGAAGTACTTCAAAAAGACGGATAACGGTTTCAGCTCGATCTACGGATCTTCCAAGTGGGTGAACGATTTCTTTGTGAAGAATCGCGTCTACGAAAAGAATGTGGATACCAAGCGCTATATCGTTCCGACCTTTACGGAAGACTTTGTGAAAAGTTCCAAGTAAAACGTTTTCTCAACATCTCAACCTGGAATTGCAAAACATGAACTGTCCCATTGGAATTAGAAAGAATCTTGGAAAAAGAGGAAGTTTAATTCTCGCCATCCTTTCCTTTGTGATACCGCTCGCTGTGTGGAGTGCGGTGAGTTATATCCCGTTTATCTATCATCCGTTGGTACAGGTTTCGGATGCTGGTGGCAGTCTGTTTTGTGAACCGGGCGATGAGATTGCAAAAGAAAATTTTGCTGCAGAAAATGCAAGCCTGGTTGCTGCAGGCGAAAAGCCGATGACGGGAGTCCGTAAGAATCCGACGTACCTGCCGGCTCCGCATGAAGTGGCAAAGGCTTTGGTGACCGCCTTCAAGACGCCGCCGAAGCGCGATGGCGATTTGTGGTTTCACGAAAGCATTCTCCACTCGATCAAGATTGTGTTCCTCGCTTTTTTCTTGTCGAGCCTTGTCGGTTTGCCACTCGGTATTTTAAGCGGATCGATTCCGTTCTTTGAAAAACTGACAGCGCCTTTTATTGAATTTTTTCGCTACTTCCCAGCGCCTGTGTTTGGAGCCTTGGCGGTAGCGATTCTCGGCATTAACGATGCACCGAAGGTAGCGATTATCATCATCGGTACGTTCTTCCAGCAGGTTCCGATGCTAAGCGCAACGATGCGACGTGCGGATCCCGCTTTGACAGAAGCGGCTCGGACTCTAGGCGCGTCTCCGGTACGCGTTTTGATGAAGGTCGTTATTTCGGAAGTTGCGCCGAAGATTTACAAGGATATGCGCATTCTGCTCGGTTGGGCATGGACATACTTGATCGTTGCAGAAGTGGTCGGTACGAGTTCCGGTATCACCTGGTTCATCAATCAGCAGGCGAAGTACCGCAACTTCGACAATGTTTATGCGGCGATTGTCATCTTGGGTATCATCGGTCTTGGCTGTGACCTGATTCTCGATAAGATAGGCAAGGACCTGTTCGCTTGGGAAAGTGGCCGCATCGGATTCTTGACGAAGATTCGCCGTGAACTGATGTCTCCTAGAAACTATGTGTTCTCGTTCCGTTTGACTCCGGAAGAAAAAGCTTTGAAGGAAAAAAATCATGGAAAGCTCTGAATTCATTCTTGAAGCGAAAGATATTGTCAAGGATTTCGCTGAAAGCGATGGCAGTCCGCGGCGCGTTTTGGACGGGATTTCCTTTGGCGTCCAACGGCGTGAATTCCTTTCGATCATCGGACCTTCTGGCTGCGGCAAGTCAACGCTCATTCGCATTGCGGCAGGCCTTGAAACAGTTACAAGCGGACATTTTTTGCTCGACGGTAAAAAGGTTTCGGGTACAAGTGCAGAACGCGGAATGGTGTTTCAGAAGTACACGCTTTTCCCGTGGCTTTCGGTGAAGCAGAATGTGATGTTCGGCTTGATTTCATCGGGATACGGAAACAACGATGCGGAAGAAAGCGCTTTGCAGTGGTTGCAGATTGTAGGCCTTGAAAAGTATGCGGAATACTATCCGAAGCAACTATCGGGCGGTATGCAGCAACGTGTTGCGATTGCAAGAGCCTTGGCACCGCAACCGCGCGTGCTTCTGATGGACGAACCGTTCGGCGCATTGGATGCGCAGACCCGTTCGCAAATGCAGAAGTACTTGCTCGAAGTCTGGAAGAATATTGACATCACAATCCTTTTTGTGACGCACGATTTGGATGAAGCGGTATTCCTTTCGGATCGCATTTTGACGCTCCAAGCAAATCCGGGCAAGGTCAAAGAACTGGTTACGGTCGATGTTCCGCGCCCGCGTACCGAAGAGAGCTTGTTCCTTCCGGAATTCAAAACACTCCGGTCACACGTCGAAGACTTGATCCATCCGGTTTCGGAAAAGAAGCCTGAGGAAGAAACGTTCAACATTGTCAATATGGTCGGCAAAAAGAACGCCGTACGATAAAATTTCAATTAGAGAGGTAATCTTATGGGAAACGAAAATGTCTTGCTCACAAAAACGATCGCGGGTGGCTGGAATTATTCCCGCGTGGTGAAGCGTGGTCAGAAAATCCGTTTGACGGATTTGGAAGGCGGTGCAAACGCTTCGGTTCTTTGCTACAACGCGAAGAATTTTTCGGAACGCTTTAACTTGGGTGACACTTTGAAGATTCAGCACATCTGCCGTATTACTGAAAACTGCTGCCTTTACAGCGATATGGGACGCATCCTTTTGAGCGTGGTGAAGGACACGGTGGGCTGGCATGATCCTCTTTGCGGTTGCACACATGCGGGCCTTATCAAGGAACGTTTTGGCGAACATAATTACCAGAACTTCCGTAACGATTTTTACCGCAATGGTTACGATTCTTTGCTGGTGGAAATGGGGAAGCACGGGATGACGAAACGTGATTTTACGGAACTGGTGAATTTTTTCAGCAAGGTCGTGGTGACGTCGGACGGCAAGATGACCTTTGTGGAAAATAATTCGAAGCCGGGTGATTATGTGGAACTCCGTGCTGAAATGGATACGCTTGTCGTGATCGATACCGGTATGCATCCGCTGAATCCGTCGAAGGAATACTTGAGAAAGCCGGTGAAGGTAGAGCTTCTCACATGCGAGACTTCGACAGCGGACGATCCGTGCTTTACCTCTTGCCCGGAGAATTCTCGCGGTTTCATTAACACGGCTGATTACAACCTGTAAAAGAGGAGATGAAAAATGTACACAAAGTATTTGGAAAGCTCCTTGAAGGAAGAAGATGCTGTTTACGTGGAAGATGTGCCGGCTGGTGAAGGATGGCTGCATCTGATCAAAAAGGGTCAGACGTTCCGAATCTTGGATTTGGAAGGGAACCAGGCTGTGGACACGCTCTTCATTAATGCGAACAATCCAGAAGAACGTTACAGCGTGCAGCAGACCGTGCAACGTCAGGCGAATTGCCTTGTGGGTGTCGGAACGGTTCTTTATTCGAACGATGACAATCCGATGCTCACGATTACTGCAGACCTTTGCGGCGATCACGATACGCTTGGAAGCGCTTGCTCCTGCGAAAGCAACACCTGCCGTTATTCCTTGGACAAGCGTTATATGCACGCCTGTCGAGACTCTTTTTTGAAGGTTCTTTTGGCGGAACCGGGCCTTGACAAGCGTGACCAGGTGAACAACCTGAACTTCTTCATGTACGTGCCTTTTGACGAAAAGGGAAATTTGAATTTTGCAGATGGAATTTCGAGCCCAGGCAAGTATGTGGAAATGAAAGCGGAAATGGATGTGTATGCGGTGGTGAGTAACTGTCCGCAGTTGAACAATCCTTGCAACGCTTATAATCCGACCCCGATTCGTATGATTATCTGGGACTAAAAAGAGGTGCTTTATGAATTCGAAACGGAAAGAAAGTGATCGTCGTATCGAAGATGCTTGTTTTGAAGTGACGGCTTATGCAGGCGAAGGCAAAATGCTTTTGTTAAAGAAAGGACAGGTGCTCCGCTTGATAGATGTCGAAGGAAATCAGTCGGGCGATGTGCAGATTTATAATGCGCATGATACGTCGGAACGATACAGCGCACAGAATACAATTACGGCCCAGGCGAATTCGATGATTGAACTCGGAACGGTCATTCGTTCGAATGAGGATAATCCAATGCTCACGGTGATTGCGGATACTTGTGGCGAACATGATACGCTTGGAAGCGGATGTTCGGCAGAAGGAAACTGTGTGCGTTATACGGACAAGACCCGTTACATGCACAGCTGCCGTGATACGTTTGTGAGAACGTTGCAGGATTATGGCATGAGCAAGCGGGATCAGGTGTGCAATCTGAACTTCTTCACCAAAGTGATTCTCGATGACACCGGTCGCTTGGAATTCGCGGACGGAATTTCGGGACCCGGAAAGTACATCGATCTGCGCGCCGAAATGGATGTTCTCTTTTTGCTTTCGGATTGCTCTCAGCTGAACAATCCTTGTAACGATTACAATCCCACCCCGATTCGGATGGCCATTTTCAATGCTTGATTTGGATGCGGCATACGATAACACGAAAGCGGTAGTGGAAAGCGCGGAGCTTTTGAAAGGCTTTGATGCGCGAAGCAATGCGCTTGCCGCCCGTTTTTCGGAGACGATGGATATTCCGTATGGAAAAGGTGTCCGCGAAAAGTTCGACTTTTTCCCGGGAAATCCGGGTGCGGGAATCTTTGTGTTCATCCACGGTGGATATTGGCAAATGCGGCACAAGAATTCGTTCCGTTTTTTGGCAAAGGGTCCGCTGTCCTTGGGAATGCACGTGGCTTCGGTCGGCTATACGCTTGCACCGGAGGCGAGCCTTTCGGAAATCGTCCAAGAAGTGCGAAGTGCGATTCACCAAATCTGTGGATTTGCAAAAGCCTTTTTGGCGGATACAGAAAAGATGGTCGTTTCCGGATGGTCTGCGGGTGGGCATTTGGCTGCGATGATGCTCGATGAACCTTCGGTTTTGTCGGCGCTTGCGGTGAGTGGAATCTATGACTTGGAACCGATTTCCAGGTGCTATTTGAATCAGGCGTTGAAACTTTCTCCAGAGGAAATTTTGAACTTGAGCCCGATGCGAATTCCGTGTGTTCCGAAGCCGATGGCGATTGTCGTTGGTGCAGAGGAACTTTCGGAACTGCGCCGTCAAAGTCTTGAATTTGCGACACGGCGTGCCGCAGAAAAAATTCCGGTGACATTTGGTCTGTTAGAAGGCTGCAACCATTTTACGATTCTGCATGAATTGGAAAATCCGAGCGGCGTTCTTTGCCGGATGCTTGCTTCGCTTTTGAAGTGAGTAAAAAGACAGCCCAAAATTTGAAGAGGAATTGTCTATGTTTAAGAAAGTATTGATTGCAAACCGCGGCGAAATCGCTTGTCGCGTGATTCGTTCCCTCAAGGAAATGGGAGTCCAGTCTGTCGCAGTCTATTCCGATGCCGATGAATGCGCGGCTCATGTTTTGATGGCAGATGAAGCAGTGCGCATTGGACCCGCGATGGCGAAGGAAAGCTATCTGAATGTGGAAGCGATTCTTTCTGCAATCAAGCAGACCGGTGCAGAAGCAGTTCATCCGGGCTATGGTTTTTTGAGCGAGAATGCGGAATTTGCAAAGGCCTTGGAAGAGAATGGCGTCGCATTCATTGGACCGACTCCGAAGCAGCTCGTAGAATTTGGATTGAAGCACCGCAGCAAGGAACTCGCCGAGCAATTCGGAGTGCCACTTGTACCGGGAACAGGACTTTTGGAAAACGTAGACGCCGCCGCCGAAGGCGCCTCTAAGATCGGCTACCCGGTGATGCTCAAAAGCACCGCAGGCGGTGGCGGTATCGGCATGAGCATTTGCCATAGCGAACAGGAACTTCGTGAAAACTATGACCGCATCAAGCGTCTGAGCGAAAACAACTTTAAAAACGCTGGACTCTTTGTGGAAAAGTATGTAGAACGCGGTCGCCATGTGGAAGTTCAGATTTTTGGCGATGGCGAAGGAAACGCTGTGGTCCTTGGCGAACGCGACTGCTCTGTGCAACGTCGTAATCAGAAGGTTGTTGAAGAAACGCCTGCCCCGTGCCTTCCGGAAGAAACTCGCAAGGCTTTGCATGCATCGGCGCTTCGCCTGGTGCAGGGCGTCAAGTATCGTTCTGCGGGTACGGTCGAATTTATTTATGATGCCAAGGATGACAAGTTCTACTTCCTCGAAGTGAATACCCGTTTACAGGTGGAACATGGCGTGACCGAAACGGTCTTCGGCGTGGATCTTGTCCGTTGGATGATTGAACAGGCTGCAGGCATTCGACCGTTTGAAATCGGCGCGACTTTTACCCCGAAGGGACACGCGATGGAATTCCGTGTCTATGCAGAAGATCCGGGCAAAAATTATCGCCCGTCGAGCGGTCTTTTGACGGAAGTGAGCTTCCCCAAAGGCGTCCGCGTGGATACTTGGGTTTCGCGCGGAACCGAAGTCAGCGCCTTTTACGATCCGCTGCTTGCGAAGGTGATCGTTTCTGGCGAAGATCGTGAAGACAATATTTGCAAGGCGAAAAAAGTCCTTTCCGAAGTCAAGCTTTGCGGCTTTGAAACGAATATCAAGCTGCTGCAGGATGTGCTTGAAATGGAAGACTTTGTTTCGGGAAAAGTTTCCACTTGGATCTTGAACGATTACAAGTACGAAAATTCGACTTTCGAAATTCTCGCCCCAGGTCTGCAGACGACTGTGCAGGATTACCCGGGCCGTCGGAACTTGTGGGATGTGGGCATTCCGCCTTCCGGTCCGATGGACAATTACAGCTTCCGCTTGGCCAATAAGATTGTCGGTAACGCAGAAAGTGCCGCAGGCATCGAAATGACCCTTTCCGGCTGTTCGATCTGTTTCCATACGAAGACGATCATCGCTTGGACGGGTGGCGAATTCCCGGCGAAGCTGAACGGAAAGCCTTGCCTCAAGAATCAGCCGGTGAAGATTGAAGACGGTGACGTGCTAAAGTTTGGCATGACGAAACTCGGTCAGCGTGCTTATTTGGCAGTCCGCGGCGGTATTGACGTTCCCGATTATCTGGGAAGCAAGTCGACGTTTACGCTTGGCGGCTTCGGCGGTCATGGTGGCCGCGCTCTTTCGGCAGGGGACATTCTCCACATCGGAAGTGCGGTCGTTGCGGAACCTTTGACGCCTGCGGCAGAAGCGCTTCCCGAACTCACGACCCAGTGGGAAATCGGGGTGATGTACGGACCTCACGGCGCTCCGGATTATTTGACAAAGGAAGATGTGGACGCTTTCTTTGCGGCGAACTGGGAAGTGCATTATAACTCTTCTCGTACGGGCATTCGCTTGATCGGTCCGCAGCCGAAGTGGGCGCGTCCAGATGGCGGTGAAGCGGGGCTTCATCCTTCTAACTTGCACGATAACGCTTATGCGGTGGGAACTGTGGACTTTACCGGTGACATGCCGATCATCTTGGGTGTAGACGGCCCGAGCCTTGGAGGCTTTGCGTGTCCGGTCACGATCGTTTCTTCGGAACTTTGGAAGATCGGTCAGCTGAAGAGCGGTGACCGTGTGAAATTCATTCCGCTGACGGCAACGGCTGCAGAAGAGATCCGCCTTGCCCGTGAAGCGAACCTTGAAAATCCTGCCGAAGCGCCTGCTAAAATTCCGGCTCTGGTCGCCGCCAAGGTGGAAACTCCAGTCATCGCCGAGTTCCACAAGGAAAGTGAAATGGAACACATCGTCGTCCGTGCAGACGGTGACGATTACGTCCTCTTGGAATTCGGCCCGGCCATTATCGATTTGCGCTTGCGCTTTACGGCGCACTCGTGGATGCTTGCAGTCAAGGAAAAATTGAAGGACGTTGTCATTGATGTGACTCCGGGCATCCGCTCAATCCAGATTCATTATGACATCCGCAAAATCCGCCAAGCGGAAATGCTCCAGGAACTCGCTTCCTTGGCGGAACATTTGAAGAAGAACAAGGTGACGAAGGTTTCGACGAGAACGGTTTACCTGCCGCTTTCTTGGGACGATCCGCAGACGCGCCTTGCCATTCAGAAGTACGTTTCCACGGTCCGCCCAGGTGCTCCTTGGTGCTGCCCGAACAACATTGAATTCATTCGCCGCGTGAACGGTCTGGATTCGATCGACGATGTGAAAAAGATCGTCTTTGATGCGGACTACCTGGTGATGGGCCTTGGCGATGTTTACCTGGGCGCCCCTGTGGCGACACCGCTCGACCCGAGACATCGTCTTGTCACGACCAAGTACAACCCAGCCAGAACGTGGACACCGGAAAATGCAGTCGGTATCGGTGGCGCTTACATGTGCGTTTACGGCATGGAAGGTCCTGGCGGATACCAGTTCGTTGGCCGTACCGTGCAAATGTGGAACCGTTTTAAGAAGACGAGCGATTTCACCCTGCCGTACCTGCTCCGATTCTTTGACCAGATCCGCTATTACGAAGTCGGCGCGGATGAACTTTTGCAGATGCGCAAAGACTTTATTGCGGGCAAATTCCATGTGAAGATTGAAGAAAGCTCATTCGACATCACGGAATATGAAAAGTTCCTTGCCGAAAATGCGGAATCCATCAGCGCCTTTGAAAACAAGCGTAAACAGGCATTTGAAGAAGAAAAGGAACGCTGGATTGCCACGGGCCAGTTTACTTTCGAAAGTCACAGTGCAGAAGCCGCACCGGTTGCAGACGTCACCCTTGGCGAAGGCGAAGAAGGCGTTTACTCTCCGGTGGCGGGAAGCCTCTGGAAACTCGTGGTCACCGAAGCGGGCCGAAAGGTGAATGCGGGTGACACCCTCGCCATTCTCGAAAGCATGAAGACCGAAATTCCGGTCGTCGCTGACGAAGATGTCGAAGTCACCCAGATCTTTGCCAAGACTTCGATGGAGGTCCGTTCTGGGCAGTGTCTTTTTGCCGTGAAACCGCTTTAAAACCTTGCCCTGGAAATCATTTTATCCATAATGCTGCATTTTTTTTCAGCATTATGGATAAATTATCCATATAAAATTATCTGAGCCGGGGAAAAAATTCAAAAGGAAAATATTTCTTAGGAGAAGTTTCTTAGGAAAAGTTTCTCAAGAGATTTTTATGAGGCAAAAGATGAAAATTTTTCGTTGGATTCCTTTGACGCTGATGGCTGGGGCGTTGAATTTTACCGCGGCTTATTCCTTGGAAGGATGGGTCAAGGATTCTTTGGGAATGCCGGTTGTCGGTGCTAATGTAGCTTTGCTTGCAAAAGGCGTTTCGTCAATGACGGATGATTTAGGTTTCTTTTCAATATCCGAGCCTCTCGCTATCTCTGGGATTCTTGCTGTGGAAAAATCGTGGAGCGTGCAAAATGGCGCGCTTTTCATTGACGCGGGAAATTCAAAAAAAGTCCGCGTGGAACTTTTTGATTTGATGGGGCATGAAATTTTGTCGCAGAGTGGCTATGCCCAGTTGCAGATTCCTTTACAGAACTTGCCGAGTCGGGGAGTTTTTATTGCGAAAGTGCAAACTTCCTCGTCTACGGGATATTTCCGTTTTTCGCCGGGATTGAATGGAAAAGGGACTTGGGGCGAAACCGTCGAATCTTCAAATCGTCTTTTGTTCAAAATGAATACGATGGATACATTGCGCGTTGTTGCATCCGATTATGATACGCTGAACGTGCCGTTAGAAACGTTGGATACAACTGTCCATCTTGTTTTGAAAAAAATCCCGTCCGAAGAACATTTTGAATTCGGCTGGGCGAAGGGGAATGCCCCGGTTCCCACGAGGGGCTGTGGACATGAACTCACTATTCCGAAAACGGGTTCTTTTGAATTTCAATGGAGCCAGGGGACGAGAACTATCCGCGTAGACATCCCTGACGATTACGATAACCAGAAACCTTACCGTCTGGTATTTGGCATGCATTGCATGGGCGGTTGGGCAGGTGGTGTGCAGCAGGAAGGCTATTACGGCCTTAAACCCCTGGATACGGAAAAAACGACGATTTTCATCGCTCCGGAAGGGAACGGAAATATGGCGCCCTGGGGCGAAAGTGATTATACCATGTTCGATGAACTTTTGAACAAGTTAGAAAGTGAATTATGTATCGATTCTTCGCGCGTGTTTTCGACCGGATTTAGCTACGGTTCGATGTTTACGAACGGATTATCCCGTAATCATCAGGACGTTCTTCGTGGGGTTGCGGTTTATGAAACGGCGGAAATCAATATCTATGTGCCACAGCATTCGGGAAAATCCATCGCTTGGATGGGCGTTCTCGGCTTGCAAGATAATTTGTGCACTCCGGATTTGGGCCGCGCAGCCCGCAATACAGCGTTAAGACACAACGGACCGAATTTTACGGACGCAAGCGGTGAACAGGCGGAGGAATATTCGGGTTCTGGACCGCACATTTGTTACGATTATAAAACGGTGGATTCCCGTTTCCCGGTGCGGTGGTGTACGCAGAACGGAGGTCACATTTGGGACCACAAGGATCCGGGCGAGCAGAAATCTTGGGTGCCTGCGGCAACTTGGGATTTCATTACGCAATTCTAGTTTCTCTCTTTAGAAAAAGCCTTCACTTTTGTGGAGGCTTTTCGTATAAGGAAGATTTCGCTCTTTATAGCGATATTTTCAATGGACTGCGAAAAATATGACGAGGCCAGATTCGGAGAATATGGGTAATTGCACCGATTAAAACTGGCTTAAGAAACGCTGGTCGTTTGAAGTGATCAGGCCAATTTCCGGAATTTCATGACGGAGCATGGCGATACGGTCAAGACCGAAGCCGAATGCAAAGCCTGTATACTTTTCCGGGTCGATTCCGCAGTTCTTGAACACGTTTGGATCAACGGAACCGCAGCCGCCGATTTCCATCCAACCGGTACCCTTGCAACGCTTGCAGCCTTTACCGCCACAGAAGACACAGCTTACGTCCATTTCTGCAGAAGGTTCCGTGAACGGGAAGAAGCTCGGGCGGAAACGCGTCTTGACGCCTTCACCGAAAAGCTTGTTCATGAAGATTTGAAGAACACCCTTCAACTGGGCGAACGTAATCGTTTCGTCAACGACAAGACCTTCGCACTGCTGGAACATCGGAGCGTGGGTCGCGTCGTTATCGACGCGGAATACGTGACCCGGAGCGATCATGCGGAAAGGCGGCTTGTGCGTTTCCATATAGTGAATTTGGGTGTCGGAGGTCTGCGTGCGGAGCATGACCTTGTCGCCGAGATAGAATGTATCCTGCATGTCGCGACTCGGATGGTCTGGTGGCGTATTCAAAGCTTCGAAGTTGTACCAGTCCGTTTCGATGTCGCGGCCCGTGTCGACGGCAAATCCCATCTGGGAGAAGAAGTCGATGATTTCTTCTCGGACGTCATAAACCGGATGCGTGGAACCGGCCGGAATGCCGTTGCCCGGAAGGCTTGTGTCGGTCCAACCCTGTTCGAGTTCTGCTTCGAGAGCTTTTTTCTTCGCTTCTTCGAGGGCGTTTTCAATGCGTTCCGAAACGCTTTGCTTCAGTTCGTTGACGAGCTTTCCGAAGGACGGACGTTCTTCCGCAGGAAGAGTTGCCATCTGCTTCATCATGGCGGTGATTTGACCTTTTTTGCCGAGCCACTTGACACGGAGTGCGTCAACAGCTTCCTTGACGTTCAATTTGGTTTCCGCCAGTTCGGCTTCAAACTGTTTGCGGAGTTCGGAAAGATTTTCGTTCATAGTAGCCAAAATATAAAAAGAAAGGAATTTCCTTGGCATTAGGGGAAGTTAAGTTTTGCCGATATTGCTATCTTTTCTGCGTCATTTTTTAACACGAGGTCTATCATGGCTCAAATTTCCGCTGTTTTGATTTTTGGTGCGCCGGGTTCGGGTAAGGGTACCGTCGGTGCAAAACTCGCTGCCACCACCGCTCTCAAGCATCTCTCCACGGGTGACATTTTCCGCGGCATCGCTCCGTCGAGCGAAAGCGGTAAGCTCCTTGCTTCCTATTCGAGCAAGGGTCTTCTCGTTCCGGATGAAGCAACTGTCGAAATCTTCGGTCGCTATGTGGAAGGCCTTGTCAATACGAACAAGCTCAACCCGGCTAAGGACACCCTCCTCCTCGACGGTATTCCTCGCACGGTCGCTCAGGTTGACCTCATCAAGCCGATCGTCGACGTGAAGCACATCTTCGTTCTCGATATCAAGGATGAAGCAACGATTGTCGCACGTCTTTTGAACCGCGCAAAGATTGAAGGCCGTAAGGACGACGCCGACGAAAACGTCATCAAGAACCGTCTCAACGTCTACAAGGAATCCACTGCAAAGGTTCTCGAAAAGTACGACCCGAGCATCATCAGCCACATCACCGGCGACAACACTCCGGATGAAGTGTTCCTCGACGTGCTCAAGGCATACGTGGACTTCACCAAGTCTGCAAAGTAAGTTTCAAAAATTTCGTTTTTTGACGAAAAGGGATCGCTTTGGCGGTCCTTTTTCTGATTGCCGAACGTTACGAACCTAACGGACATGCTGATCCGCCATCAAGACTCGCGTATTCCTCTGTCGCAGATTGTTCCGATTCATTGTGAATGGCGAATTATTAACTCCAAAAATCCTTCCCTCCCCGGCGAAAGAGCCTTTAGGATTTGATGTAGAATTTCTATCTTTGGAACGAAAAAAACTTATTGGATAGGAGTTTTCTATGGCAACATTCGTGATGGTGAACGGTATTCCGGGGAACATGGGAAAGATTGTTGCAGAGACCTGCGTTGCACGTGGACTGGAACTTGTTCCGTTCTCTTTGACTGGCGAACAGATCGTTGAAAATGAATCGGAAGTGGCCGGTAAGACCATTCAGCTCTTAAAGCCTTCTAATCGTGAAGCTCGCATTGGCGAAGTCCTTGCTAAGTATCCGGGCCTCATCGCTGTGGACTTTACCCATCCGACCGCAGTGAATGACAACGCCAAGTTCTACGTCGCCCACAAGATTCCTTTTGTGATGGGCACGACCGGTGGCGACCGCGAAGCGTTGATGAAGCTTGTCCAAGAAACGAATCATCCGAGCGTGATCGCTCCGAATATGGCAAAACAGATTGTTGCTTTCCAGGCGATGATCGAATGGCTCTCCAAGACTTTCCCGACCGCATTCGACGGCTACAAACTCTCCGTGGTCGAAAGCCATCAGAAGACGAAGGCCGACACGAGCGGTACTGCTAAGGCTGTGGTTAAATCTTTTGAAAACATGGGTCTCGATTTCGACGCGAGCCGCATTGAAAAGGTGCGTAACGATCAGGAATCCATGGAACGTATGGGTGTCCCTGAAGAATACCTTTCGGGGCACGCATTCCACACCTATTCTCTCGACAGCGCCGATGGTACGGTGCACTTTGAATTCCGCCATAACGTCTGCGGCCGTAAGATTTACGCCGAAGGTTCCGTGGATGCGGTGAACTTCCTCGCCGCCGAACTGGCGAAGGGTTCTGCAAAGCCGTTCAACATGATGGATGTTCTCCATTCTGGAACGATGCGTTAATTAGAGGTTGTGAAAATGACTCGGAAATTTGCTTTGGATTTGGTACGCCGTCCGCGTCGCAATCGTAAGAGCGCGACAGTCCGCGATCTCGTTCGCGAAACGGAACTCTCCGTGAAGGATTTCGTCTATCCGGTCTTTATCATGGAAGGCTCTAACAAGGAAGAAGCGATTCCGTCGATGCCGGGCATGACCCGCAAAACGGTCGATGTTCTTTTGAAGGAACTCGAAGAATGTTTCTCCCTGGGAATCCAGGCGATTGCGCCTTTCCCTTCGATCGAAGAATCCAAAAAGGATCACACGGGATCGGAAAGCTACAACCCGAATGGCCTTGTCCCGACCTGTGTTCGCGCAGTCAAGGAAAAGTTCCCAGAGATGGTCGTGATGACGGACATCGCTCTCGACCCTTTCAACATTGACGGTCACGACGGCATCGTTTCTCCGACGGGTGAAATCTTGAACGACGAAACCGTGGAAGTGCTTTGCAAAATGGCTGTCTGCCATGCAGCGGCAGGCGCCGATTTTGTTTGCCCGTCCGATATGATGGATGGCCGCATCGCCGCAATCCGTGAATCTCTCGATAACGCGGGATTTACAAACACTTCGATCATGGCTTATAGTGCAAAGTACGCTTCGGCGTTCTACGGCCCGTTCCGCGACGCTTTGGATTCCGCGCCGAAGGCTGGCGACAAGAAAACGTATCAGATGGATCCTGCGAACCGCAAGGAAGCGATGCTCGAAGTTTCTCTCGACATGGAAGAGGGTGCAGACATCGTAATGGTGAAGCCTGCCTGTTACTATTTAGACATTCTTCGCGAAGTGGCGGACATGTCCGATGTCCCGGTTGCCGCTTACCAAGTTAGCGGGGAATACGCAATGCTTTGTGCCGCGGCCGAAAATGGCTGGCTCGACCGCGACCGCGTCGTTTTAGAAAGCCTGATGGGCATCAAGCGCTCCGGTGCAAAAATGATTTGGACTTACTTTGCGAAGGAAGCTGCTCGACTGCTTTCGAAGGAAAAATAAATGCGACTGACAACTCTCCCTCTGTTAATTATTTCCCTTTTCTCTGCAAGTTCTTTCGCGTCTCCACCGCGTACGTGGGACGCTATTTTCGATGCGCAGGGCCAGGGTGAATATGAAAGTGCTCCGATTGATGGCCAGGTGCGTTTTTACAAGTATGAATACTACGGTGAAAAGCAGCCGGTGGCGTTTGCTGTTAAAGGCGATGGCTATGACTTTGTCGTTCATGGCGTGATGAAGGTCCCCGCTGATACTGTTGAAAACAAGCGCTTCTACGGTGTTTGCAATAAGACGCGTGAAGCTTGGATTTCCTACATTGGCGCTCCGAAAACCTTTGGCAAGGAAGATGTCCAGGTGAACATCAAGGGAGTGGACATCGCTTGTGGCGATGAACTTTATGCGCTCAAGGATTTGAAGATCAAGTTCAAGAATTCTGCAGCCCAAAAATATTGGAATGCGACCTTTGAACGTGCGGAAAAGAGCCGCCGCGACAAGCTCGCCGAATTCCGTATCGCAGAACAGGAACACTTTAGCGAAGTCAAGCGCAACTCGAGCTTTATCACGGACGCGCGCGATGGCCAAATGTACCGCACGATCAAAATCGACGGCAGAGTCTGGCTGGCTCAGAACATGAACTACAATATTCCGGGTGAATCCTGGTGCTATGACGACAAGGACAACTTCTGCGCTCGCAGCGGTCGTCTCTATTCTCTCGAAGGCGCCCGCAAGGCTTGCCCGAAGGGCTTCCATTTACCGCGTGACCGTGAATGGCAAGACATGCTCACCGGGCTTACCGGCTGCTATGACGGCGTTCAGAAGTGCGAAGCTTTTGCTTCGAAGCTTAAGGCCCGTACCGGGTGGCAGGGCAGTGGCGGTACCGATGAATACGGCTTTACCGCATTCGGTTCCGGTCGCCGTGAAGTAGTTGGCCGTGGACACCGTTATGTCGAAATGGGCGAATACACCGCTTATTGGAGCTCTCAGAACGGTCGTAACTCGACAATCTGGATTTGGGTGCTCGGACGTATGGGAGACAACATGGTCCGCGAACTCGCCCCGAAGGCAGAAAACGGTTATTCCGTCCGCTGCATTGACGGCGACTAACCTCGCTCGATTCTCTCCTTTCATTTTATTCCGTTGAAAAAGAAAAACCTTCGCAAAATTGCGGAGGTTTTTCTTTTAATTTGTGCGGGCTTGGAATTAAGCCAGGACCTTCTTTTCGAAGTCGCCGAGGCAATCCACGAGAGCCTGGACACCTTCCATCGGCATTGCATTGTAGATGGAAGCGCGGAAGCCGCC
>NZ_JALFIA010000091.1:0-34805 GCF_022776125.1 Hallerella sp.
TTGGATTTGGCGGGGATTGCAATCATGCCGACATGGAGTGTGTCTGCATTGGGATCTTCTTCATGGCTAGAGCTTCCGCTTGAAGAATCCGAACAGGCGCATATGAGAAGAAACAAAAGACTGATAAGAATTAAATGAGGCATGAATTTACCGAATTTACTTCAAAATAGCAAAAAAGGCTCTTTGTTTCTATTTTCTTTACAGGTTGGACTGCAAAATTGTGCCCCTGTTTATTATAATTGGCACGGCTCGATCTGTTAGGAGATTGAAATTAAACATGCGTATCTATAGCTGGAATGTGAACGGTATCCGCTCTGCAGAAAAGAAGGGGTTCAATGACTGGTTCAAGAAGACCCAGCCAGAACTGCTCTGTTTGCAGGAAACTCGTGCCGAACTGAATCAGGTCCCCGAAGAAATTCAGGCCCCGGAAGGCTATTTCTGCTATTGGAACGCTTGCCAGAAAAAGAAGGGCTACAGCGGAACAGCGATCTTGAGTCAGATAGAACCGGATGCTGTGGAATATGGCTTTGGAATCGATGAATTTGACGAAGAAGGCCGCGTGGTCCAGCTCATTTTCCCAGATTGGGTTTTGAACTCCATCTATTTCCCGAACGGTGGACAGGGCGAAGATCGTGTGGACTACAAGCTCCGCTTTTACGACGCTTACCTCGACAACTGCATGGACTGGATCAAGCGCGGACGCCACGTGGTGACTCTCGGCGACTTCAACACCTGCCATCAGGAAATCGACATTGCCCGCCCCAAGGAAAATTCCGACATCAGCGGATTTTTGCCGGTGGAACGCGCCTGGATCGACAAATTTATCGCCGCTGGTTTTGAAGATTCCTTCCGCCTCATGCATCCGAATCTGGCAGATTCTTACACCTGGTGGTCCAACCGAGCCAATTCCCGCGAACGGAACGTCGGCTGGCGCATTGATTACGCCTTTGTGGATTCCGCCCTCAAGAGCTATGTGACGGATGCTTCGATTTATCCGGAAGTACAAGGCTCGGACCATTGCCCGATCAGCGTCGATCTTGAACTTCCGTTCCCGCCGATCGATACGAGTAAGGACGAATCTTTTTAACGTTAATATGAGAAAAGCTCCGCGATGCGGAGCTTTTCTTGTATGTCAAACCCGCCGGCGGGTTCCTTTTTTTAAAAGAAATCAGTAGAAGTGCTGGACTTCTTGCAGTGTCCCGAACAGTTCGTTTCCGATTTCAAAGCGCGCCTTGATATGCGTATGCAGATCGCGGAATTCTTTTTCGGTGGCGAGGTTCAAAGCATTCAAGTTTTTGTGCATGTTCGAAATAAAACCGGAAACATAGGCACCGCTCTTTTTCGTTTCCATTTCGGAGTCTATATTCTGCAGTTCCTTGTCCGTTTCGATGCGCGAAATCAGGTAACGGGTGGTGGACTGCAGTTCGCTCAAGAAGTAAACGAGCAAGAGTTCTTCCTGGAGAATGCCGCGCGGATTTTCTGTGGAATACCGCCCAATCTTTTCGATTTTTCCGAAGAAAACGGATGCCTGCGCGTATTCGAGACAAGCGGCGAGAGACGTTTCGCACATGCTCATCTTTTCGCCGATGGCGGCAAACCATTCCCGTCGATCTGTCACATTTGCCTGTGTGATAATCGGGGAAAGGGCGCTGAAAGCATAGAAGACTTCTTCGTAACGGCGGTTGCGCATACGGCAGTTGAAGGCGCGGTTTCGAACCGTCTGGTCTTCGACTGGGTGGGTTAAAGTAATCATAGACGGGTCACCTCGTGGACGCCGGAAATCTTGCGGATTTCTTCGATCAAGTGATCGAGCATGTCACGGCGAGCAATGCGGAATACCAGTCGAACGCGACCGTTCTTTTTGCCGGAAACGACACTCATGCGTTCGATAAAGACCTTGGCACGGGCTGTCGCGTCCATGATGTCGGTCGTGATTCCCTTGCGGTCATCGGTGATGATCTTCAGATGGACCAAGAATTCCTTCTTTGAATCGCGATTCCATTCCATCGAAATGCGGCGGGATTCCGGAATCATCGGCAGATGCGGACAGTCCTTGCGGTGAATTTCAATACCGTGCTTCGGCATCAAGGCGCCGACAATCGGTTCGCCCGGAATCGGGGAACAGCAGTTTGCAAAATGGATAAGCAGACTCGATTCATTGCCCACTTCCACGGGGAGCTGCGATTCGTCCGCCTGGTCTGTCACAAAGAGCTTCACCGGGGAAGTCGGGTCGGCTTCCTTGAATTTTTCCGGATGGATTTTTTGGATAAACTTTTCAAGTTCCGAAAGGGCCATTTCGCCCTGACCGAGCTTTTCGTAAAATTCTTCAATCGTTTTGACGTTGAAGAATTCGCAGATTTCTTCCGTTTTCGGCTGTTCTTCGGCCTTGGTAATCTTGAAAATGCGTAGTTCGCGCATCCAGAGTTCCTTGCCGAGGATCTGAGCTTCTTTGACGATGCTCGTGCGCATCCACCGGCGCAGTTCCTGCTTCGCCTTTTCGGTGCGGACGATTTCGAGCCATTCCGGAAGCGGGTTCTGATTGTGGCTGGTGAGCACCTGGATCGTGGCGCCGTTCTTGACGGTGCGGGTTGCGCTGATCACATCGTTGTTGATGCGGGCGCCGACGCAGTGCAAGCCGAGCTGGGTATGTACGGCAAAGGCGAAATCGAGAACAGTACTGCCTTCCGGAAGTTCAATGGAATCTCCCTTCGGCGTAAACACGGTGATGCCTTCGTCTTTCAAGTCCACATGGAGGAAGTTCAGGTATTCCGTCGAATCCGGAATTTCCGCCTGGAGCTTTGCCAAACGGTCGAGCCATTCGAGTTCTTCACCGCTGCGCTGCGTTTCGAGCTTATAAGCCCAGTGTGCGGCAAAGCCCTTTTCGGCGGTCAGGTCCATGTCCTTGGTGCGGATTTGAACTTCGACCATCTTGTTTTCGGGGCCGATGACCGTCGTGTGAATACTCTGGTAAAGGTTCGGCTTCGGAGTTGCGATGTAGTCTTTGAAAAGACCCTGGATCGGAGTCCAAAGGTTGTGCACATAGCCAAGAGCGAGATAGCATTCCGGGATCGTATCGACAATGATGCGGATTGCGAAGATGTCGAAAATTTCATCGAGCGAACAGCCTCGGCTGAGCATCTTTCCATAGATGCTATAAATGTTCTTTGTTCGACCGGAAATTTTACAGTCGAAATCTTCGAGGACCATTTTAATCTGGAGCGGTCTTACGACGGACTTGATGTAGCGTTCACGCTCTTCCTTGGTAGAAAGCAAATGATCAACGATACGCTTGTATTCGACTGGATTCAGGTATTTGAACGCCAGGTCTTCAAGTTCGGATTTGAACTGGTAAAGACCGAAACGGTGGGTGAGCGGCGTGTAGATATCGAGCGTTTCCTGCGCGATGATCTTTCGCTTTTCGGGCTTCATGTATTGAAGCGTGCGCATGTTGTGCAGACGGTCCGCGATTTTCGTCATGATGACGCGAGGATCCTTTGCCATCGCGTTGATGAATTTTCGATAGGTTTCGGCTTTCTGTTCTACCTTGTTTCCCTGCTTTTGTGCAGCGGAAATTTTGGTTACAGCATCGACCATGAAAGCGGTATCTTCACCAAAACGAGACTTGATTTCTGCAAGCGTATGCGGAGTGTCTTCAACGACATCATGCAGAAGTCCAGCGAGGACAGAAGACGTGTCGAGCTTCATGTCCGCGATGATTTTCGCGACTTCGTAAGGGTGTTCCGTGTACGGCATGCCGCTTTTGCGGAATTGGCCCTTGTGGGCTTCTGCGATAAAGGAGACAGCACTGCGGAGCTTCTGCTCGTCAAGAGCAGGATTTTTTTTCATGAGCACGTGAATGATGTGCTCTTGTGCAAGTTGTAATTGTTCCGTAGCCATACTCTAAATCTATCAAAAAAAGCCTAAAACGAACGGATGATTGCGTTTTATATGGAAAAGATATTATTTTTTTTGAGCCGGACAGGCTTATTTTGCTGAACTCGTTTTGGAGCGGTTTTATGCTAAAATTTGGGATGGTGCTTTGTGCGCTTCTTCTTGTCGCTTGTGGGAGTGACGGATCGAATACGGCGAATGCAGATGTGGATGATGATGTCTTGCTGGATTCCCGTGACGGTCGCACCTATAAGACGGTTCAAATCGGTTCACAGGTTTGGATGGCGGAGAACCTGAATTATAAGACCGATGGCAGTTACTGTTACGAAGATGACGCCTCGAATTGCAAAATCTACGGACGGCTTTATACTTGGGAAACCGCCATGAAGGTTTGCCCGAAAGGCTTCCACTTGCCGAGTCGTGCCGAATTCGATACGCTTTTCCAAGCTGTCGGCGGAAAAAAGAACGCAGCGACGTTGTTGAAATCGACTTCCGGTTGGGAAGGTTATGACGGCGAGGATGGTAATGGAACGGATGCCTATGGATTTTCCGCACTCCCGGGCGGCGAACGCAGCCGAGCCGGAAAGTATTACTCTCTTGGATATGATGCGATGTTCTGGAATTCATCCGACGATAATGAATATCTGAACGCACAATTTCCCAGAGTATTTGCTGGCGATATGATCCTCATGAACAAATATTCGAATGCAAGTCAGGGCGACGTTTACAAAGAGTATGCCTGTAGCGTCCGATGTGTGAAGGATTAGAACTAAAAAGGCTCGCATTGCTGCGAGCCTTTTGAATTTTGAAAAGATGACGATTACAGAAGTTCGCCAATTTGGACTGCGTTGAGAGCGGCGCCCTTACGGATCTGGTCACCGGTGAGCCACAGCGTGTTGCTGTTTTCATCGGCGAGGTCTTTACGGATACGGCCCACATAGACGTTGTCGTGGCCTGCGCTTTCGAGCGGCATCGGATAAACGTAGTTCTGCGGATCGTCCTTGAGGGTCACGCCCGGAGCGTTCTTCAAAGCTTCGCGGATCTGTTCCACGGAAATCGGTTGTTCGGTTTCGAACCAGACGGATTCGGAGTGGGAACGAAGAGAACTCACGCGAACGCAAGTTGCACTGGTGCGAACATCGGAGTGCATAATCTTGCGGGTTTCGTTGAACATCTTCATCTCTTCCTTCGTGTAATCATTTTCCGTCATCTTGTCGATCTGCGGAATGACGTTGTAGGCGAGCTGATGCGGGAATTTGGCAATATGAGTCGTCGTACCCGTTTCGATGATGTCCTTGTACTGCTGCTTCAACTCTTCCATGGCAACGGCACCGGCGCCGCTTGCGCTCTGGTAAGAAGAAATGTGGATCTTCTTGATCTTCGAAATCTTGTTGATCGGATTCAAAACGACAACCATCATGATGGTCGTGCAGTTCGGGTTTGCGATGATGCCCTTACCGCCGAATTCCGGTTTGTAAAGCTTGATGTCTTCCGGATTCACTTCAGGAACGACGAGAGGAACGTTCGGATCCATGCGGTAGAAGCTAGTGTTGTCGATGCAGACAGCACCGGCCTTCACTGCGGACGGAAGGAATTCCTGGGAAATGGCGGCTCCTGCGGAGGAGAACACGATGTCCACACCCTTGAAGGAATCGTGAGTGAGTTCTTCAATAGTCAATTCTTCACCGCGGAACTTGACCTTACGGCCAGCGCTACGCTTGGATGCGAGAAGCTTCAAAGAATCCAGCTTGAAGTTGCGTTCTTCAAGGATGGAGAGGAGTTCTTGTCCTACTGCGCCCGTGGCACCGACTATTGCAACATTACGACTCATAATTTGCCTTTGATTTTTTTTTGTGAGTTGAGGGGGTAAAACTATTTGACGATGACGTTTCCGAGTGCCGTTTTGTATAAGGTGATTGCCTTGGCTGCGGAAACAGCTTGTCGCTTACTTTGTTCGAACTGGGTCTTGCGGTCTTCTGCGTTTTCAAGCGTCGTGTAGGCGTGAAGCGCATAACCGGCGAGCCTTAAACTTTCCGTAGCGCGGATAAGCTGCTGGTGTAGTTCACTTAAGCTGCGCGGATGGAAAAGGGTCGTCGCCTTGCCATTGACTTTGGCTGTCGAATTGCGAATTGCAAGCGCCTTGCTTTCTGCCTTTTCGCGGTTCGGTTCGGAAATGTCGTTCGGAAGCGCATCGATGTCGCCGATCTGGGCTGCGAGGTCGAGCGCTTCGTCTGCAATCTTTTCCGCATGCGAAACGTAACGTTCTACGGAATTGAGAGCTTCTTTTTTTGCAGAGGAAGAAAGTTCGATGGTCGCAGGCTTCGCATCGAAGGAAACCTTTGCACTATCTGCTGCGCGCTCCTTTGCCATAGCTTCGTTCGCAGCAATATTTGCGGCGATGATGGCCGAAGGCGAAAGTTCGCGGGAGAGAAAAGTCCCGTAACCTTCGACTTTGAGGAACGAGAAGAATATCGCCATCAAGAAGATGATGACGGTGACAATTCCGGAAATCGCGGCTTTAATCGCGCCGGTCGCATTTAACGTCTGGATCAAAGCGAGAAGCGCAATGCTCCAGAGAATTGCGAGGCTGATGAGATCAAAAGAAGGCATGGAACCCTAGTTTGAAATTAGAACGGCAGATCGTCTTCAACGTCCGGACCGACGTCCACCGGTGCCGAGGCGATTCCCTGGTTTATGGAAGGAGAGCGACCGTAGCTCGGGGTTGCGGACTGCGGACGGTTGAAGTTACCGCCCCCCTGGAACGAAGAACCGCCCTGACCGCCCCTCGGGGTAAGAAGCTGGAAGGTGTCCATGTTCACGTCGGTAGCGTAGCGCTTTTGACCATTCTGGTCATCCCAGGAACGGTAGGTGAGAGTGCCTTCCACATAAAGGGTCATCCCCTTGTGGACGCCGAGTTGTTCGATGATGTCGGCAATCTTGCCCCAGCCGACGATATTATGCCAATCGGTCTGCTCTCTGGTTTCACCGCTTGCGTCGCGATAACGGCGGGAGGTAGCGAGGGAGAAGGAAACGCGCTTTCGACCACTTGGGGTAACTTTGGTTTCCGGATCCTTGCCGATGTTTCCGATGAGCATGACTTTGTTCAGATAAGGCATTTGGTATTTCCTAGTGAGTTTTTTTTGTTTTGATATAACAACTATATTTTAGGTGCACCTTAAAATATAAAAAATAATGACAGTTAAACTCGCTCTTTCTCATTTTGAAGAATTTTATCCGCAAGAGTTGCGCGGAAAGCGTCTCGGAGCTCTTTTGCACCCGGCGTCTATCGACTCGAATTTGCACCATACGCTGGAAACGCTCCGCCGTTATGACGGAAAACTGTTTCAGTTGTCGGCTCTTTTCGGCCCGCAGCACGGGATCAAGGGGCATACCCAGGACAATATGATCGAATGGGAAGGCTCCGTGGATCCCGAACTGGGAATTCCGGTTTACAGTCTTTACGGAAAGACGCGCGAACCATCCCCGGAAATGCTTTCCCATATCGATGTGCTCTTTGTGGACATGCAGGATGTAGGCGCCCGCTATTACACGTTCATCTGGACGCTTTACCTTTGCATGAAGGCTTGCGAAAAAGCGAACATTCCGGTCGTCGTTCTCGACCGCCCGAATCCGCTCGGCAATACGCTTGAAGGCCCGACTTTGGACCTTGGTTACACAAGCTTTGTCGGCCTTTGGAAACTTCCGATTCGCCACGGAAAAACGATCGGAGAACTTGCGAAGCAGTTCCGCGAAGAATGCTTCCCGAAGTGCGAACTGCATGTGATGGATATGGACGGTTACGATCCGAAGATGTGGTTCGATGAAACCGGACTTCCTTGGGTGATGCCGTCACCGAATATGCCGACTCTCGATACGGCGATTGTTTACCCGGGCATGTGCCTTTTTGAAGCGACGAACGTGAGCGAAGGCCGCGGTACAACGCGTCCTTTTGAAATTTTTGGCGCTCCATTTATCGATGCACCAAAGCTTTGCAAGTACCTGAATGGCTTAAAGCTTCCGGGCGTTTACTTCCGCGAAAATTATTTCCAGCCCACGTTCCACAAGGGTGCAGGCCAGATCTGCGGCGGTGCACAGATCCATGTGACGGATCGCAACGTCTATCGCTCTTTCGACATGGCAATTCGCATTTTGCGTTATTTGCACCATGAATATCCGAAGGATTTCGCATGGAAGCTGCCTCCGTACGAATACGAATATGAAAAGCTACCGATTGACATCTTGCTCGGTTCGGGAACTTTCCGTAGTGAATTTATTGAAAACGGAGAGCTTTAATGCGTATTCTCGTTCTTGCGGCAGGCCTTGGAACGCGCTTGCGCCCATTGACCCTTCAGATGCCAAAGCCTCTGGTGCGCGTTGTGGACAAGACGATTTTGGAGCATCAGGTAGAACTCGCGAATACGGTTCCAGAAGCGCACTTGCATGTGAATGCGCATTATCTGTCGGAGAAGCTATCCGCTGCGGCTCTGTCGTTTGGCTTTGAAAAGGTCTGGGACGAACAGCCGGAGGCCTTGGGAACGGGCGGTCCGCTCTATCGTATGAATCGGGAAGATCCGGTTGATGAACTGCTCGTGATGAATTCGGATTGCTATTGCAAATTCGACCTGAGATCTTTTTTGCGCCTTTCACGTTCTTCGGGAGCTCCGTGTTCTTTGCTCGCGGTGGACAATCCGATGGTGAACTCGATTTATGTGCGTGACGGTTTAATGTCGGGCATCCAGAATCGCTTTGGCCATCAGACGCGGGAACGCGTGACTTTTTCGGGAATTTCCTGGTATTCAAAACGGGCTTTGCAGGACATACGCGAATCTGAAATGGATATTCGTGAATACTGGAAACGTTTGCTCTTGAACGGCGACGCTCCGTTTATCGACGTGAGCCAAAAGTATTCGCTTTGGATTGACATGGGTACTCCGGACGGTTTGATGCGCGCGAGCGATTACCGTCGCAAGGAACTCGGCGTGGGAAATTACGGCGTTCCTCCAGAAATTGCTAAACAAGCGAAGGCGACCGTGATGATGCCTGGGCTTGAAATTCCCTCAAATGCGACTTTTGACCATGCGATTATTTTCCCCGGTGCAAAAATCGAAGATGGCGAATGCGTGAAAAACGAAATCCGTGGAAAGGATTTTAGCTGGCCCATAGGAAGATAAATAGAAGGTAAAGGCCGGAAGATAGGAAGACTTGAAAGATGCTGAATTTTAGAATTGTTCTTTGCGAACCGGAACACCCGCATAACGTAGGCTTTGTCGCCCGCGCCATGCACTGCAATGCGATTCAGGACCTTTACATTGTATACCCGAAACGGGATACCGTGAATCCGGAATCTTACCGGACTGCGCATAATTCTGCCGAAATTTTGGACAATGCGAAAGTCGTGCATACGCTAAGCGAAGCGCTTTCGACAGCCCAATACGCAATCGCTTTTTCGCGACGCCGCTTTGACACGGTGATTCCGCATACGTCGCTTCCGAATATAACGGAAAAGCTTCCAAAGGATGGAACGGTGGCACTCGTCTTTGGACGTGAATCCTGTGGACTTTCGCTCGATGAAATCGATCACTGTGCCATCATTTGTGAAATTCCGGTTCCGGGGCAGATGAGCTTGAATCTTGCACAGGCTGTGACGACGGCTTGTTATGAACTTTGTCGCAGCGGGCTTCTCGACAATGCGGGACTTCGCACGGACCGTGTTCCGCTGAAGCGCGGTCGCGTTGAAAAGGCGAACATGGGTCAAATCGAAAACTTCTTGAAGTACCTGAGTTCCAATTTAACGGGCCGTTACCAGAACAATACCTGGACGGAATCGGCGGTGCGCGAATTTTTGCAGCGTCTTGAACCGACCCGTTTTGAAATGAGCGCTTTGCTTGGACTTGTGAAAAGTTTGGTGATGCGAGGTCAGGAAGACGCCCGCCGAATTGTACAGAAAAAAGAAGCCGAATGGAAGGCTAAAGGATTGATGTAATCCCTTTGGCAAGCCTCTTGTCGGCTTCAAAAAAGTGATTCCCTGGAAATTCGGTGAATGTCGCCGTGACGCCGCTTTCTTGAAAAATGCTTTGGATTTCAAGCGTGTTCGTTTTAACCGTCGCATAGACAGGATTTTGGCTCAAGGCTTCTTTATCGCCAAGGGAAAAAGAAATCCGGTCTATTTTTTCGGAAGGTTCATAAGCCTTGCAGAATTCCAAAAATCCCGGGTACCAAAGGGATCCGGAACCGCAGACGATACGTTTGAACGCGTTCGACGTAAAAGCAGCGTAAACAGCAAAGAGTCCGCAGAGGGAGTATCCCGCGAGTATGGAAAAGCTGGGGGCGGGAATCCGCCTTTGAATTTCCGGTAAAATCTTTTCGGTTAGCTCAGAAAGATAAGCTTTTGCCCCGTCGCCAAAGTCCGGTTCTTTTTTGCGCAGGGCGGAGCATTTCCACGGCGTGAGTTCCGTGTAACAGTCGATTCCATGAATCGCGGCAAAGGAAAAGTCCTTGTCCGTTTGACTTTGGACTTGACGATAAATAGTTTCGCCTTCGTCTTCAAAACAGTTGACGATTACGAGTGGAGCATTTTCCGATTTTGCGGCAAAAATTTCAAGTTCTTTGTTTGCAATTTGCATGGGAACCTATAAAAAGAAAACACTCACATCAATTCCGCCGTTGATCGATTCAATACGGCGTTTGGGCGTAAGGTTTAATGCGTTTTCCGCCTCCTTGCCGGGGACGATCAATGCGATATGGGAATTCTTGAAGTCTGCACGGACCTTCTTTCCGATTTCCCGGTAAAGTCGCGGAATATCGGCGGTAATCCGTTTGCCGTAGGGTGGGTTTAGTGCAAGCAGGGAATTTTCCGAAGCTTTCGGCAGATCAAAAAAGTTCGCCTGGTATATCTGCAAAGTATCGCTCTTTAAGGTTTGCAGATAAGGGGCTGCCGCAGAAGTCTTTAAATTGTATTGGACCGTCGCCAAGGCTTTACTCGAAAGGTCGCTTGCAAAAATTTGAAGTTCAGGCAAAAGATCAAGGCCCGGCGTATGGTTCACCATAAAGTTCCATGCAGCCGGTCGAAAGCTCGGGGCATTCTGCAACGCAAAGCTTCGGGTTTTCCAAAGGTTCGCATGCGCTTTGACAAGAGCCGCTTCACTGGAAAAAGTGCCGCTTCCCGACATCGGATCGAACAGCCTTTGCGACCGCAGAAGCCCTCCTTCAAGGAGCATTGAAGCGGCGAAGGTGTCGCGGACGGGCGCTTCTTCCACATGGCGATTGAAACCCCTTTTGTACAGAGGTTCGCCGGCGAGATCCACACTGAGCGTGCAACGGTCATTTTCAAAGTGCACAAAGAGCGTTTGAACGGGATCCTTTTTGTCCGTTTCCACGCCACAGGCATTTAAGGATGCGTAAACGATCTTTTGCAAGCGTTCGGCAATTGCATCGGAATGATAGAGCCTGGATTTTTTACAGGTCACCTTGATTTCTGGCAGTGGAGTTTTTGGAAAAAAAAGCTCCCAGGGAACTTCCAAAGCCTTTTTTTCTAAACGGCCAAAGTTTTCGGCGGTAAAACTGTCGATGCGCATCACGATTCGTGTACAGGTTCGTGAAAAAGCAATGAGTTTCCAAGCGTCTTCGAGTTTTGCCGTAAAATCCACCGCACCAAAAGAGGTTTGCAGGGGTACTTTCACGCCGAGAAGGGTGAATTCCGCCGCACAGGTCGCTTCAAATCCCGGATGGCAAATCGCCCGAAATTCATGCGGAACGGCTGTAATGTGTCGTTTGACGCGCTTGGAAAGATCCATATTCAAAAGATAGAATATAGATTAATGGGTATGGAACTGAGTACGTTTTACAGACTCGCGTGTGCACTTGCAATCGGTTTGATCATCGGTTTGCAACGTGAAAACACATACCCGACGGAAGAGGAAATTCGCTCTGCCGGTATTCGTACGTTTTCGATTACGAGCGTTTTAGGGGCGCTGGCCGCTTTGATGTCAATCCAGATGGGATCCGCGGCGCCTTTTGTCGGCATGTTGATTGTACTCGGTCTTGTGCTGGCGGCGATGCATATTTCATCTTCTTCGCGTTTTCAGGGCGGTATCACGACGAGCGTTTCGATGATTGCGGTCTTTATGCTTGGTGGACTTTGCCAGTATGGGAAAATTTTAGAAAGCGTAGCGGTCGCTGTAGGTGTTCTTGGCCTTTTGGCATTGAAAGATCCGTTGCATTCCTTTGCGCATCAGGTTTCCAAGGAAGACATCCTTGCGACTCTCAAATTCGCGTTGATTTCGGCGGTTATTTTGCCAATCCTTCCGGAGAAGGCTTATGGGCCTCCGGGATTGGAAGTGCTTTCGCCATATAAAATCTGGATTTTTGTCTGCTTGATTTCGGGCATTTCCTTTATCGGTTATTTTCTAATCAAATGGATCGGTCCGGGAAAAGGGATTGGCCTGACGGGTTTTTTGGGCGGTCTTGCGTCGAGTCTTGCTTTGACGTTGAATCTTTCACAAAGGAGCAAGCAGAATCCGGAATTTTCAAGTTCGCTGACGACGGGAATTGTAATCGCCTGGTCGGTGATGTATTTGCGCATTTATCTGATTTGCATTTTGCTTTTGCCGTCGATTGCGGGGAAGCTTGCGGTTGCGCTGCTTGTACCGCCGATTCCGGGACTTTTGTATGCGTATTATCTGTACAGGCGTAATCGCCGTTTGCATCCGGTGCAGATGACGAATTTTACGAACCCGTTTGAACTTTTGCCGTCGATTAAATTCGGGTTTATTTTTGCGGCCGTGCTCTTCCTTGCGAATGCGGCGCAAAAATATTTCGGAAGTGATGCGCTTTTTATTTCGAGCTTTATTACGGGGCTTGCCAGCATGGATGCGATTACGCTTTCCGTGCTGGATATGACGAAACAGGGCTCGGTTGTCCTTGGGCCTGCGGCGAAGGCGATTGCTGTGGCTGGTCTTGCGAATACGCTTTGCAAAGGCGTTCTCGCGTGTATTTTTGGCGATAGGGAAATGCGCCGTCTGATCATTCCTGCTGTCGGCATCATCAGTGTGGCGTCCTTACCGATTATTTTTTGGGCGTTGTAAATCTCATTATTTTGTTGTAAAACATTACAACATTTTTTGTGGTTCGGGTGATACGGTTCTTGGGGTATCCTTCTAAATTATAAATGGAACGATTCAAGTTCCCTAGACCACACACCCTAACGATAGCGGCCACTTCTGAATGGAGGTGGCCGTTTGTGAGTGGGGGTGCGCCTCTCGAGTTTCATTTCTATTTGTTTGGGGTAAAACAAAAGAAGACCTCCCGAAATCAGGAGGTCTTTCTTTGAGTTCCTACAAGAAGAATTAGGCGTTCTTCTTCGGATCGAGCATGTTGATCGAAATGTGCAGGTCGTTCAACTGTGCAACATCGACTTCGCTCGGGCTCTTGTCCATCGGGCTCGAAGCACTGGTGTTCTTCGGGAACGCGATGTAGTCGCGGATAGATTCTTCACCTTCCATGGTAGCGACAACGCGGTCGAGACCGAAGGCGAGACCACCGTGCGGAGGTGCGCCATACTTGAAGGCGTCAACGAAGAAACCGAACTTTTCCTTCACCTGTTCTTCGGAAAGACCGAGGAGACGGAAAACCTTTTCCTGAACTTCCGGGTTATGAATACGGATGGAACCACCACCGATTTCAACACCGTTCAAGACGAGGTCATAAGCTTCTGCGTTGCAATCCTTGAGATTGCCGTCGAGCATCATTTGGAGATGTTCCGGAAGCGGATTCGTGAACGGGTGGTGCATCGCCATGTAGCGACCTTCCGTTTCGCTGTATTCGAACATCGGGAATTCGGTAATCCACACGAATTCACGCTTCTTCGGGTCGCGGAGACCCTTGATGCGAGCGACTTCGAGACGGAGCTGACCCATCGCGGTTGCAGCGGTTTTTTCCGGACCTGCGATGAAGAACATCATGTCGCCGCACTTCGCGCCGACAGCGTCGCGGAGTGCGTTCAGCTGTTCAGTCGTGAAGAACTTGCCGACCTGGGTTTCGACTTCGTCATTTTCCTTGACGCGCATCCAAACGAGACCCTTGGAACCGTACTTGCCGACGTAAGCGGTGAGTTCGTCAATCTGCTTACGGGTAAAGTCCACACAGCCCTTGGCTGCGATTCCGCGGATCTTACCACCAGCGGCGACGCAGTTCTTGAACACGCCAAAATTGGACTTGGCACCGATTTCAGACACATCGTGAATTTCGAGGTCAAAGCGAAGATCCGGCTTGTCGCTCCCGTACTTGAGCATGGCTTCGGCCCACTTCATGCGGCGAATCTTCTTAGGCGGTTCGAAGTTCCAAACCTTGCCGAGCACGTCGGTCACGAACTTGTCGAACATTTCCATGACTTCGTCCTGGTTGACGAAAGACATTTCCACATCGATCTGGGTGAATTCCGGCTGACGGTCTGCGCGAAGGTCTTCATCGCGGAAGCACTTGGCGACTTGGAAGTAGCGGTCCATACCGGCAATCATCAAGAGCTGCTTGTACTGCTGCGGCGACTGCGGAAGAGCATAGAACTTGCCCGGGTTCACGCGGGACGGCACAAGGTAGTCACGTGCACCTTCCGGAGTGGACTTGCAAAGGCACGGCGTTTCGATGTTTTCAAAACCGTTTGCGTAGAAGAAGTCGTACACGGCCTTGAGGAAACGGCTCTTGAGGAGGAGTTTCTTCTGAATCCACGGACGGCGAAGGTCGAGGTAACGGTACTGCAGGCGAAGGTCGTCGTTTTCCTTGCATTCTTCGTTCGGGTCATTGATCGCGAGCGGAGAAGTGAGAGCGGCGTTTAAAATTTCAAGCGTGTCTGCCTTGACTTCAATATCGCCAGTAGAGAGCTTTTCGTTCGTGTTGCCTTCTTCACGGGCATAGACCTTACCAGTCACGTAAATAACGTATTCGTTACGGAGCTGTTCAGCGGTCTTCAAAACTTCGGCATTGTAATCCGGGTTGAAAACGATCTGCGTCTTGCCAAACTTGTCGCGGAGGTCGACGAAAATGACTCCACCATGGTCGCGGCGGCGATCCACCCAACCGGCGAGGGTTACAGTCTGGCCAACATCTTCCTTGCGAAGTTGGCCGCAGTTATGTGTGCGTTTCATAAAGAGAACTTCCTTGATTGGGAATATTAAGCATGACAAATATAAAAAACTCGCTCTTCAATACAGGCAAAAATTTATTTTTTGAGAGAGGAAAACGGGTAAAGTTTGCAAAAAAGAAAGACTCCATTCACGATCTTGTGGATTATCCTTGCTCTGTGCGGGGGTGGTCTTGTCGTATGGGATTTGACGGCTTTCCCCGATTATATTTACGAAAATCCTTCCAATCTTCCGTTTGACCATGAAAAACACGGGGAATCCCTCGGTTTGGACTGCTCCAAGTGCCATCTGGGTGCGGAATCCGGAATCCGAGCCGGGATGCCGTCCAAGATGGACTGTATGGACTGCCACAATCTGCCGTTAAGCGATTCCCCGGAAAATGAAGCCTTTGAAAAGGCGCTTTCGGACGCCAAAGAAATGCCGTTCACGTTCACAAGCCTTTTACCGGCTAACGTCGTCTTTCCGCACGGGTTGCATGTGAAGTCCGGCGTGAGCTGTGAAACGTGCCACGGTTCTGCAAAAGAAATCGATGCGGGACGCCGTCCCAAGGTGCGCATGCAGGACTGCTTGGCCTGCCACCAGGGAAAGCGTGGATTTCCACCGGCATCGACCGATTGTGCGAGGTGCCACCGATGAAAATTTCACGCGCCTCTTTTTTAAAACTTTTGACGGGGTCGTTTGCCGCGCTTTCGCTGTTTGGATGCCGCAAGGAAGAATCCCTGCCGAAAAATACGCATCGGGAAGTCCCTTCTAAAGCGGATTTGAGCCTTTGGGAAAAAGAAATCGACGAGGCGAGGTTTGCAAATCCTAAACCGGAATCCTTGGTGATGGTCCATCGACCGGGAAAGCATCCGAAGTTTCCGGATGCGGACGTGAGATTCGGCATGGCGATTGATTTGGATCTGTGCGACAGCTGCGGAAAATGCGCACTTGCCTGCATGGTCGAAAATAACGTTCCACGTGTGAATGCGTTAGAAGCTAGCAAGGGACGTTATATGCATTGGCTAGAACTGCGAGGCGGCATGCCTGTGATGTGTGCCCACTGTGGAGACGCACCTTGTGAAAAGGTTTGCCCGACGGGTGCCGCTGTGGCAAGTCCGGACGGTTTTTCGTCGATGGTTTATCCGCGTTGCATTGGAACGCGATTTTGCGGCGCTAACTGCCCCCTGCACGCGCGCAAATTCAATTATACCGATGCTGCAGAACAAGGCCTCGCCGCTAAATTCAACCCGGAAGTCCCGCTTCGTCCGCAGGGAGTTATGGAAAAGTGTTCCCTGTGCATTCAAAGGCTCCAAAACGCCCGAATTCAAGCCAAGACATTTGGGCTTGAATGGCAGGGAAGTGGAGTGATGCCCGCGTGCGCGGCGGCATGCCCAAAACACGCAATTATATTTGGTAACTGGTTGAATCTGAATTCGGATCTTGTGCGGAAAACGCGTGGACGCGCTATTTACGCTCCGAAGTCGATTGCCAAATTCTTACCGGCTGTTGTATATCTGAGGGGCAAAGCATGAATCGAAACTTTTTGATTTTTGGACTGGTGCTGCTGTTGCCCAGCCTCTTTGCCGTGGATTCTGCACTTTCGCTTGGACCTGCGAGTTGGGCTCTTTCTCAAAAATCTTTTTGGGGAACGCCGATTGCGGATTTTGTTTTTTGGATTGGTCTTGCGCATGCGGGTACTTTTTTTTCGGCGATCTTGCTTGTGTTTGGCGTGCGTTGGCAACACCGCGTTGCATTCCTAGCGGAACTTTCGACGATTGCATCACTTGGCGTTGCGGCTTTTTTTCCGCTGATCCACTTGGGAATTCCGGAAGCTTTTTACAATATGATTCCGGTAGGGAATGCGTCTTCCGTGTATGTGAACGTGGAGTCTCCGCTGATTTGGGATTTTGTGGCGATTTTTGTTTATGGCGCAGTTTCTGTGCTCTACCTTCTGCTGCATCTTTTTTCTGTAAAAAACGCATGCCTTGAAAAATACCGCAGACCGTTTGCGTGGATTCTTTTTCCATTGGTGCTGTGGGTGCACACAATTGTTTCGCTGGATTTTGCGGTGACTTTTGTGCCAGGGTGGCAGGGCGCCTATTTTCCGCTGTACTTTATTTTTGGTGCACTGTTTTCGGGCGTCGCCTTGGTGCAGGTGCTTGTGGTACTTGCGCATCATCGGGTGCGGGCGGTGGAAGATCTGCTGATAGCCTTTTCGTGGGCGCTTCTCGCGTTTTGGATGTGGGAAGCGAATGTAAAGGAGATTTGGCATCCGGAACTTTTGGCGTTTGGATTTTTGGTGCCGCAACTTTTGTGGATTTCCAAAGTACGTGAAATTTCGGCGGTGCGTGCATTAGTGGCGATTTCGGTGATGGTGAGCCTTTGGTGGGAGCGCATCATTCTTGTGCAATCCGAAAATTTGGATTGGACCTGGGTGGATCTTGGATTGATTTCGTTTGGAATCGGTGCTTTCTGTGTGGCGTTTTCCCTATTGCGGATAGGACTGAAAAAGCTTTTTCCGCAGGCTTTTGATGAAGACGTGATGGAAGCTGTGCGTGCAAGAGCATGCTCTTTTGAAAGGAAAAAGTTTTGGATCTCTGTGGGCGTGGGCGCATTTGCGGCGGTTGCTTTTGCGATTTATTTTGTAAACCATGCGCCGGCGTTCCCTTGCGAGCGAATGATTCCTGTGCTTTTCCCGATAGGAGCTTTATGTGCGGGAGTCTCTCTTTCGCTTTTTGCGATGGCGGAACTTTGGAAGCCTCGCGTGGCAGTGCTATGTACTGTTCTTTTGGGAATTTTTGCACTTGCGTTTGGCGGTTTACTCTACCGCGGAACGGATGTTTCGTATACGGAATCCTTTGCAACAGTGGAAAGTGTGAATCCTGCGCTTGGAACATCGAAGCAGGCCGCTCGGGAACTGTGGAACGCCCGGTGCGCAGCTTGTCACGGAAAAGATGGAAATATGAATCGCAAATTTGTGCATGAATTTTATCCATTGCCGCAAACTCTTTCGCTTGAACGGATCGATTCCTTGGGGCTGGATTCTCTTTCCCAGGTTGTGCTGAACGGTCGAAATTATATGCGTCCATTCCGCGGACGTGTGACCGATGCGGAAGCCTTTGCCTTGGTGTGTTACATGCGGAGCCTTGCGCTTCAAAAGAAGGAGGGAAGCGCCCCATGACCTCTCTTGCGTATATGCTCGCCGCCCTATTCGCCATGATTCCTTCGCCATTCCTTTTTAAGGATCCGATGCGTCTTCCTTTGCGCGGGGCGGCGATTGCGATTGTTTTGCTTGTCGATGAACTTTTTGTATGGCTTGTATCTTCGCCGGAGTATCCGCATTATGGACTGTTGCCGTTCCAGATGCTCGCATTGATGCTCTGCGTTTCGACACTTTTCTTGGGCAGAAGACGGCGCTTGTTCGCTTCACTTGCGACTGTGCTTTGGATGTGGATCGATTTCTTCGGTATGCTTTCGCTGTCTTATCGGGGTGTTCCGTTCCAATGGCTTCCTTTTGTCGTTCTCCTGCTTGCCTTTTTGCCCATCTTTTTCATGCATCCCTATAAAAAAGAGTCCCGCTTTTTTCTTGCGGTCATTTGGGCCGCAGCGTGGATGCTCTCTTATTTCTTTGAACTGTAAACGCTGTTGCGAAATCAAGGTTCCGGCAAAAGATTGCCACGGATGATTTCAATCGAATCGCCGACAAGGCTGATGATGTTTGTCGGGTGAATGCCGATTTCTCCGCAGTCGATCATCATATCGACGCTGTACTGGAAAATTTTCCAAAGATCATCGGGTTCCGTCAAGACTTCGTCATCCGAAAGCTTGGCTGCCGTGCTCAGAATCGGTTTGTCGTAAATGCGGAAGAGTTCTTTGAAGAACGGATGTTCCGGCATGCGGAAGCCGACTTCCGGACGTTTCACATCGAGCTTGCGGGCGATCGAGGGGTCTGCAGGCAGAATAAAGGTATAAGGTCCCGGAACGCGATGTTTCATAATCTGAAAGGCAAAATTGCTGACGTGAGCGAATTCCGATGCCTTGCGAATGTCCGGAAGGATAATCGCCATCACAAATTTCTTCATCGGCTTTTTCAGCTGGTAAAGACGGTGAATGGCCTTCGACGATTGGGCGTTGCAACCGATCGCATAACCGGATTCCGTCGGGTAAAGAACCAGACCGTCTTTGTCGAGAATATCGGCTGCCTGCTTCACAAAGCGAGGTTGCGGATTCAAAGGATGTACTTCAAGTCGCGTTGAATTCATAGCATAAATTTAACATTCGGGAATGACGTGTGTGGAAACGAATGCGTCCGGATAATGCTTTAAAACGAACTTTCCGAAGCGTAAGTCTACCGAAATAACGTCAAAACGACATCTTTGATCCTGTCCGCCGTGGTAATGCAAAAAATGCGCAGCAGTTTTCCAAACCTGATTCTGTTTACGAAGGTTCACCCGGCTCGCTGGATTTCCCGCGTTAGAATCCCAGACGGATTTGACTTCGACAAAAAGGATGACTCCCTTGGGATTTATGGCAACGATATCCAGCTCGCCGTTTTGATAACGGTAATTCCTAGCGAGAAGGGTGCACCCTTTTCGGCAAAGATAAGCGGCCGCATGCAGCTCCGCGAATCGACCTTTTTGTTTATTGTAACTCTTCTCGCTTTTCCGCACAATCATTGCGCGAGGAGCCCCAGAACACGCATTTCAGAAATAGCGAGGTCGCTCGATTCGTTCACAATGTAAGCGTCATCGAGGAACACTTGAATTTCGGTCGTTTCCATCGCTTTCATCGTCGGATATTGAACGCCTTTGATATCTTCCAACTGGATCGTTTGACGGAAACCTTCCTTGGTCAGCAACGAAAGGGTTTTCGGCTTGTTGAAGATGCGGAAGCGATCGCCGAAATCGTCATCGATGGACTTTTGGAAGCCCGAGGCGATACCGATGTTCGTGATGATGGTCGGTTGGTTAAAGTCGAGAATACAGATCGGGGCACGGGAATTCGTCGGCATCGGGATGAGCCATGCCGATTTTAAATCCTTGTCTAAAAGATTCGACGGTTCGTAATCGTCATCGCCTTCCATGTCGCGTTCTTCGTAGGCTGCGCGAACTTCGACGCCGGAAACTTCTTGTAATGTTTTGGGCGGTTTGTACGTTAGCAAGAAGGCGAGAATCAAGAGGATCAAAAGCGGGAAAAGTGCAATCGCAAACAGCATCGCGTGCTTGTTTGTAAACCTGCAAACCTTGTCGGCCACCTGGTTTGAAATCAACGGACGGTTTTTGATGAGCTTGCGAATGCTCAGGGTGTCGTGACCGTGATGATCACCCGGGTGGAGCGGCGCAAAGACAATGTCCAGGGCGTCGAGGAATTCCTGCATGTCCTTGAAACGGTCTGCAACGTTTTTCTTGAGACACTTGAGAATGAGTTTCGCAAGTCCTCGCGGCATGTCGGGACGGAAGTTCTCCGGATTAGGAGGTTCTTCTTGCACATGCTTCATCGCAATTTCGATCGGCTTGGAACCAGTGAACGGCAAGCGTCCACAGGTCATTTCGAATAAAATAACGCCTAGACTGTAGATGTCGGATCCAATCGTCACTTCATCACCGTGGCACTGTTCGGGAGACATATATTCCGGTGTTCCCATGGTCATGCCGGTCAAGGTCAATCGTTCCGCGGATTGAATGTGCGAAATACCGAAGTCCATCAGGTACACACGGTTGTCGTGCGTAATCATGATGTTCGAAGGCTTTACGTCTCGGTGGACAATCGACTTGCTATGCGCATAAAGAAGACCACGGGCAACTTGCTTCGTGATGATTTCGATGGCGTCAAAATCGAGACGACGACGGTGCTCTAGCACTTCCGAAAGGGTGCTGCCTTTCACGTAGGTCATTGCAATGAAAAGCTGATTGCCTTGCTTTCCAAAATCGAACACTTGAACCAAGTTCTGGTGGTCCAGTTCCTTCATCGCTTGCGCTTCCATATAGAAGCGTTCGATGGATTCCTTATCCGAAGAAGCATCGAGTACCTTGAGAGCGACTTCTCGTTTCAGGTTCTTTTGCAGGGCTTTGTAAACATAGCCCATGCCCCCTTTTCCGAGGACTCCCAAAATCTCATAGTTCTCATTGAACGGTCTTGGAAATTTTTCTACGGTCATTTTGCTTTCTTCATGGTTTCTAAAGCGAATATTACAACAATATAAATTATGAATGCAATGCCGAGTGGAATGCACCAATCTAAAAGGGCAGGCTCAAGGCCTGTAAACACATTCTGCAGGGAAGATTGGTTATAACTCGTCCAAATCGCATTCGAAAGAATCTGTGCAAAGGAGGTCACTTGGTCCTTGGGGACGAGTGCTCCGGAAAGCGCGATCTGCGGAAGGATGATCAGCGGCAAAAAGGCGTTTGCCTGCCCCGGGTTACGTGCAAATGTGCTCAACAAAAGTCCCGCCGCCGAAGCTGGAACGACCGTCATCCAAAGAGAAATCAGTAGTTCTGGAGTCGGATAGACGCCGATGTTTTCTGCAAAGAGCGCATAGGCGATAAAGGTTTCGAACATGGCAAAGAATGCGGTGAAGATAAGCTTTGCGCTTATGACCGAAAGCGGGGAAGTCCCCTTGCGAAATTCATCGAGAAGCAAGGCTTTTTCTTGAACGATTTCACGCACGGAAAGCGAAAGGGCAAACCAGTTCGCACAAAGGACAAGTGCAAAGGCGGCAACCCAGAGCGAAGAAGTGCTTGAAAAAATCTGCGACAGCAAAAAGCCGATAATGAGCGGCTGAAGTAAAAGGGAGAACGCCTTGCCGCGGTCCCGGATCCATTGCTTCCAAAGCAGCGAAAAGAAGTAGAAGAACATGTTTTTTCGCAGAAGTTGAGGAAAAAAGCTTCGGGTCACTTCTGGTTCTTCGATGGCGTTTCCACGTCCCGATTCAATCCAATTGTTTACGGTGTTATCGGAAAGCGTTTCGAGAATTCCTTCTGGATCTTCGGCGTTAAAAAAGCGGAAGGCGTCTTTCGGGGTGCCGTAGAATCCCATCTTGCCCTGATGAATCAGCAGTACTTCGTCAGAAACTTGCAGCGCTTCGTAACTGTGGGTCGTGAGAATGACCGTATGTCCTTTGGCGGCAAGAATCTTGAGATGGGCACAAAGGCGCTTGGCGTTCAGCGGATCAAGTCCCGAAAGCGGTTCGTCCAAAAGGATTAGGCCGGGAGCGCCCATCAACTGCGAAGCGATGGCGACGCGACGACGTTCTCCGCCAGAAAGTACGCTGATTCGGCTGCTTTCCAGTTCTGTAATGTGCAAAAGATTTAAGAGTTCCCGTGCTCGGGCATCGGTCTCTTCTGCGGAATAGTCCTTCGGAAGCGAGATGCGGGCGGCAAGCCTTAGGGTTTCTAAAACGGTCAGCGAATCGCGGAGTAACGGTTCTTGCGGTAAATAAGCAATTTCACGGCGAACGTTACCTTGTTCGTAATCGATGCCGTCCAAGAGAATGCTCCCGCTTGCTTTGCGAACTTTTCCAGCTAGCAGTTCGAGGAATGTGCTTTTTCCTTGACCGCTCATGCCGATAATCGAAAGGATTTTCCCTGCCGAAAGGGAAAAGCGGATAGCGTGGAGAATTTCTTTGCGGGAAAGTTTTACGGAAATGTCTTTGACGACGAGCGAAAATCCGATGTCTTTCTGGTGAACAAAAAGATTTCCATCGCGGAATTCAAGGAGGCACCAGGGAAGCTTCAGCGTTTCATGATTTTCAAGGTACTGCGTTTTATGCAACCGTTGATGGATAAAGACGAGCTTCAGACGCTTGCCTTCGAGCTTTGCCTGGGCGAGAACCTTCGGGCAAGCGGGGTGCAGAATCGTTCCTGCTTCATCGTCGTTCGTGCCGCGGCGAAGTAAAACGCTCGTGTCTTCGGAAAGCGGTATCGCTGGGACGTCTTCGACGGAACGGACGTGCGAAAGAGAAAGTTCTCTCTGCTTTAAGGAAAAACGGATTTGTTGCAACCCGAGCAGAAAAACGTCGCCGTGGCAGATCTCTTTTTCGTCAATGTTTTTCCCGTCGAAAAGGGTTCCCGACGTCTGACTCAAATTGGTAAAAATCCAATGTCCATCACGGCATTCGATTTTTGCATGGTGTCTAGAAACGGAAGCGTCTTTCAGCTCAAAGTCCACATCTTTGCCACGCCCAATCAAAAAAGGAGCGTCCGCAGAAATCTTCTGAACGAAAAAAGTAGAAGCCATGAACTTTCAATTACTGAAGCGCGAGAATGCCTTTTTCAAAACGTTCTGCTGCGGCGGCGAGCGTATCCATCGATGCAGCGTACGAGAAGCGCACATAACCTTCACGGCCAAAGGCGCTGCCCGGTACAATCGCAAGTCCGACGGTTTCAAGCAAGTATGTGCAGAATTCGATCGAATCCGAAATGGTTTTGCCTGCCGGAGTCTTTTTGCCAAACAAGTCGCTGATGTCGGCGAACAAGTAGAAGGCTCCACCTGGAACGCGAAGGCTTACGCTCGGAATCGCGGAAAATTTTCCATAGAGGAAATCACGACGCTTGCGGAATTCATCGCGCATTTTGTACACGGTATCAAGCGGCATCTTCAAAGCTTCTTCGGCTGCATATTGGGCAATGTTCGACGGATGATGCGTCGTCTGGCCCTGAGCCTTGGCGATAAGCTTTGCAATTTCTTTCGGAGCAGCCACGTAGCCAATTCTCCAACCGGTCATGCAGTGAGACTTGGAAAGCCCGTTGATGACAAGCGTGCGTTCATACATGCCATCAAAGGAAGCGAGGCTCTTGAACTGGAAGGAATCGCTGTACGAGAAGTGCTCGTAAATTTCGTCCGAAATGGCATACAGATCGTTTTCCGCAATGACCTTGGCGATGCTTGCTAGTACTTCTTCGGAATAGAGCGTTCCTGTCGGATTTGTCGGATTGTTCAAAATCACGGCTTTGGTCTTCGGGGAAATCACCTTTGAAAGTTCTTCACCTGACATCTGAAAATCGTTATCCACCTTTGTATGAACAATCACCGGGACGCCGCCGAGCAGTTTGACGAGTTCCGGATAAGTGACCCAATAAGGTTCCGGAATGATGACTTCATCGCCCGGATTGATAATGGCGAGCAGGGAATTAAAAACGGCGTGCTTTGCACCGCTTGTCATAATGATTTGTTCCGGAGCGTATTCGAGGCCGTTTTGCGAACGGAGCTTTTCGCAGACCGCTTCGCGGACTTCGAGAATTCCCTGAGGAGCCGAGTAACGTGTCTTGCCTTGATCAATCGAAGCCTTGCCTGCATTGCGCACATCGATCGGTGTGTCCCAGTCAGGTTCTCCTGCGCCCAAGGAAACGATATCTTTTCCTTCTGCTTTTAATTTTTTAGCGAGGGTATCGACAGCTACGGTCAAAGAGGGGGCGATGTTCAGAATACGTTCTGAAAGGTTTTTCATCGATGTTTTCTCCTGCGAATCCGTCGGCGATCTAGTGCACCGGCGAGAAGCGGAAATACAAAGTTATGAGACAGCAACAGGCAAACCACTCCAAAGATGGAAATCATACCGATGGCGTGGATTCCCGGATGAGAGGAAAGAGAAAGGCCGAACAGCACAACGATCGTCAAAAGCTCGGCAAAGAAACAGGTGACGCCAGTCGTGCGCAGAATGTGGTAGATGCTTCCGGTCGAACGCTCGTAATAGGCGTTCCACAGCTGAATGGCGCCGTCTAAACTCATCCCGATCAAAATGGGGAATGCAAGACAGCTATATGCGGTAAGCGGGATATCCAAGAATCTCAAAAGACCCAAAAGCCAGAAGAAGGCGATAATCGGAGAAACAAGAGTGAAAAGCGAAAAGTAGAATCTCTTGTAAAAAAGGAAGGTCAAAAGGAAGACGCAGACAATGCCGAAAAGAATCGCCTTGTGGAAATGCGGAAGCGTCATGTTCAAAACGGATGCGCGGACGAGAGCGGTTCCCGTCATCGGATAGTGAAACGGTTCAAGTTCTTTCGCAAGACGTCGACAGGCAAGTCCGTCGTTTGAATTGAAGTTCGGGAAGATGAATGCGTATTCGGTAGAACCGCCAGCGTTTGCACCGAACAGCTTGCGCAGATTCATCGGAAGATCCTTTGAAAGAACCGGCGCCGCCTTCCAATCCTTGACGATCTTTTCAATGCGTGCGGAATCGGTGGGACTCAAGGCGCGTAACACAGACGGATCCAATTCGTTTTTGATTTCAGTCAAAAGCGAAAGCTTTTCCTGTTGATTAGAAGGCAAAAGGTTTTGGTAGATGGCTACCGCACGAATGCCAGAATTCGGATTGGATTCGCGTTCGCGGTTGATGCGGTTGTAGAAGCTTCTCGCCGTTTTGGAATTCGGCAAAATGACGACAATCGGATCGTAATTCAGGTAATTTGTTTCGCGAAGCAGGGAGTCTGCCTTCGCTGTATTCGGATGGTAGTCGGAATGCGAAAAATCGTAATCAAATTTGGGGTAAATACCACGGCTTGGCAAAATCATGCAAAGAAGAAGCACTGGGATAAACGCTTTCTTGAATCCGACGAAGGGGCGTTCCTTGAAATTTTCAACATGTCCCTTGATCTTTCCAAATACGAGAAACGAACGGTATTTTTTGGTGAGTTCAATCAAAGCGGGGAAAACAAGACTTGCTAGAGTCCAGTTCAAGATTGAACCGATTGCACCGAGAACACCGAGTTCCTGCATGCCTGCCAAAGGCACAAAAAGCAAGCCAAGGAATGCCGCCGCAAACGAGAAAGTCGAAATCGCAATCGTCGGACCAACGCCCAACAAGGCGCTTTCAAGGCTTAATTCGTAACCGAGACCATTGCGCTGCTCATCCGCAAAACGCGTCATCAAGTGCACGATTTGGCGGCAAGATATTCCCGGTAAAATCACCGCGAGAACGATCGAATACAGGTTGATTCTCCCAAAAAAGAGCCATGCCGCCGCAAGAGTCCATAAAAAGACAAGCGCAATCGGAATGATTGAAAGAATAAAGACTGCGGGCTGCTTTGCAAAACGGAACAAGAAGAATAGCGCAAGAATAACAGCAAGAGCGATGCCGGTAAAACGGGCTTCCGGTAAAATCCGCCAACCCTCGCTTGCGGTCTGGAAGACTTTTCCCGTCATATAAAGTTCGGCTTTTTCGCTTTCGGGTAAGCTTTCGAAAGCCCCCGAAACGATTCGGGTCAGCTTGCGCGAGGCAGAAAGATCAGAAACACGTGCCTTGGGGAAAACGCTGACGATACGCACCGTCCCTTTTTCGTTGGAATACATATTCCGGAGCTTTGAAAAATATTTGTCTTCAAGCTCTGCCAGGGAAAGCGAATCAGTGATTTCCCGGGTCAGGGAATCGCGGACTACCTTTTGCAGGGAATCGTTTGAAAGGAGATCGATGTAGAACGGACTGTTTTCAAACTTGTAACGGGATTGCAAATCCGAAATGCGGTCTCGGATTTTGCGCAGATCTTCCGTGTTTACATAGAGAAGCTTGTGCTTTTCAAAGAAGTCCATTTCGGACTTGTATTCGACGAAATTGATGTACCGGTTGCCTTCCAGTTCTTTGGCGAGCCCTTGGACGAGCCGCGAGTTCAAGGCGCTATCCTTGGACGTGATGACTGCAACTAGGGAACCGAATCCGCCGAAATTTTCCTCGACGATGGCGTTTGTCTTTTTGACTTCCGAAGAATCCGGCAGCATATCGATCATTCGAAGTTCCCATTTGAGATTTCGCACAGGATAAATCGAAAGAAGTGTCACCGCAAGAGCGATGCCAAGAACGATTTTTGGATGTTTGAGCGCGTTGCGCAAAAATCTTTGAAGTAGGGAAAACATCACTTCATAATCTAAAAAATGTAAAAGAAGACGATGAATGGAAATCCTTGTTTGGAACGAATTATTAAATTATTCTGCGTCATGAGAGTGGGCTTTATCGGAATTCTATTGTGGCTTGCTCTTCCGTTGTGGGCGGAAGAGGCTTCAAAGCCTGTGGAATCCCGGGGAGATTACTCGATGGCGCATTACGATCCAAATGACTCGACCGTAGTGGAAGTGGAGGAAGAAGAGCAGAAGGAAATGTCCGCAAAGGATTATCTGCTTTGGCCGTTTTCCCATATTATTCAGCCGGCTTTGGATCTTTTGGTGTATCCGTTTTCGGCTCCGGTCAAATATGCGGCGGAAAACCGAATTTTGGAAAAAAGTGCGGATCTAGCCGCTTTTGGACCTAAACGCAATATTTACATCTATCCGACGATGAACTTAAAGCCCGGAACGCGAACGCAGATCGGCATAGCCTACCGTCACCGGAACATGCTTTTTCAAAAGGATTATTTCGTAGCGAATGCGACACTTTTTGTCAATAGCGATATGAAGTTTTCGACCCGGTACACCAAACGAAACCTATTGGGATCGGATTTTGTAATCGGCGGGCGTTTGGACTTAACCTTGGACCGTGATGCGACTGTCGCTTTGCCGCGTTCTTTGACCCTTTTCGATACAGACGAAACCTTTATTTATACGGATTCATCCTATTCTGCCCAGTTGCGCCTAGGCCATCCGCTTCCATTTGTCCCCAATATGGATTTTCAGATTGAAGGGGAAATAGATCGTTGCCTATTCGATCTGCCGGACGTGCAAGATACGGTTTTGACAGATCATCCGAAGTTCAACCCGAATACGCATGGTCTCTACCAGAATTATTACCAGTTCCCGCTCAAGTTTACGCTCACCTATGATAATATAGACGCTCCTTTTGTACCGACCCGCGGTTCCCGTATTTCCGCAACCTGGAGATACGTAAATGTGACCGAATACGCTGGTGCGAACGTCACTTCAAAGTCCAATTCTCTTGACCACGACTACCAGGCGTTTGATTTTGTCGCCCAGCACTATTTTTATTTAGGAAAGGACGATTCCAAGTACGGGCTTACTGCGAAAGAAGCTCGTGAATTCCGTAAATTCTATACGGACTTTTCTTGGGACGAAACCCTTCGCCTTTGGCGCCCAGAAAACATCAAGAACACTCTCTTGAACCGTCGCGTTCTCGCAATTCAGTTCCGCATGAGGCAGATGTGGGAAATGGAAGAAGGAGGCGCTCCGTTTTCTGCTTTTTCGACTGCAGGGGGAACGTATCCCCTTCGTGGCTATACGCGTCGGTATGCGGACTTTGCGATGAAAGGGATTTCTCTTGAGTACCGCTGGCCGATCGATCGACTGGTGGACGGAGTCCTTTTTGATGAATACGTAAGCTACGGCAGGAATTGGTACTCTCTTGACGGCGACAAGCTTTTGAACTCCTGGGGCTTCGGTATTCGAGTCCGCAAGCCGGATATGTATTTGTTCCGTATCCAGATTGGATTCCATGGCTTTAATGGCTTTGCTCTCGTCTGCACGGTCGCGCCTGAATTCCAGTAAAATCGGTTAAAAGCCGTCCATTTCACTTTCCAATACACCGATTTCACATTTTTAGATGTTTTTTCAGTAAAAAAATTGCTATCATTAAGACAACATTTTTGTCCTAAAAAGGAAGGTCTAATATGGCTAGAAAGAAGATTGCGCTTGTTGGCGCTGGTCAGATTGGTGGTACAATGGCTCTCGTTGCTGCCCAGAAGAATCTCGGCGACGTCGTCCTTATCGACATTCCGATGACTCAGGGCATGCCGAAGGGTAAGGCTCTCGACATTATGGAAGGCCGTTCTGTGATCAACTCTTCCGTTGATCTTCAGGGTTCTACCGACTACGCAGCTCTCAAGGGCGCAGACGTCGTTATTGTTACCGCTGGTTTCCCGCGTATGCCGGGCATGAGCCGCGATGACCTTCTCGAAAAGAACTGCGGCGTCATCAAGACGGTTGCTGAAGCCATCAAGGAACACGCTCCGGATGCATTCGTGATCGTGATTACGAACCCGCTCGATGCCATGGTTTACAATATGCAGAAGCAGTCTGGTCTCCCGGCTAACAAGGTGATCGGTATGGCTGGCGTTCTCGACTCTGCTCGTCTCGCTTGCTTCGTCGCTGACGAACTCGGAGTTTCCGTCGAAGACGTGAAGGCTCTCGTTCTCGGTGGCCACGGCGACACCATGGTCAGCATCTACGAAAGTGTCTCTGTCGGCGGCATTCCGCTTCCGCAGCTCATGACGAAGGAAAAGTTTGCTGAACTCGCTAAGCGTACCGCTGGCGCAGGTGGCGAAATCGTGAATCTTCTCGGTCGCGGTTCTGCATTCTACAGCCCGGCAACTTCCGCAATCCACATGGCAGAAGCTTACCTCCTCGACAAGAAGAGCGTCTTCTCTTGTGCAGCGAAGCTCGACGGCCAGTATGGCGTGAAGGGTCTCTACTGCGGCGTGCCGGCAGTGATCGGCGCAAACGGCGTAGAAAAGATTCTCGAAGTCAAGATGAACGACGAAGAAAAGGCAGCATTCAACAAGTCTGTTGAAGCTTGCCGTAAGAACGCTGAATGGGTGGACGCACACACCTAATACGACCGCACGCGCTAATCGCATAAAAGAACATGTGGTAAGCGCTCGCTCTCGCAAACGCCCTCGGCTAACGCCCGAGGGCGTTTTGCTCACGTAAAGACCGCACGCGCTAATCGCGTAAAGAACGTGTAGTAAGCGCTCGCTCTCGCAAATGCCCCCGGTTTAACACCGAGGGCGTTTTGCTCACGTAAAGACCGCACGCGCTAATCGCATAAAGAACGTGTAGTAAGCGCTCGCTCTCGCAAACGCCCTCGGCTAACGCCCGAGGGCATTTTGCTCACGTCGCAGAAAAAACTGCAAACAAGAAACGCTCCGCTTTGCGGAGCGTTTCTTGTATAATGAGGAATGAAAAAGTAAGTGCGCACGGCTGCGCCGTGCTCCGCCTTCGGCAGTTTAAATGCAAATTTCTAAAGCGGTAAATTTTTGATGTGCTTGCGCGAAATTTTGAATTCAAAATCTCCCTTTTTTAAGATTTTTACTAAAACGCTAGACGAAGCGTTTTTTTTGTTACATTCTTTTGTAAGAATTTCAAAATCGGAGTCATTATGAAACTTCACTTGGGAATAAAATCAGCAGCGATTGCGCTTGGCGCAACAGCGCTTTTTGGGCTCAGCGCTTGCAGCGATGATTCGAGTTCCAATTCCAACGCATTGGATTTCGACGTTATCGAAACTTTAACCGAAGCAGATTCTTGCCGCGCAGAAATTGCGGGCGATTCGATTTTTGTAAAAGACGAAGCGCAAGTTTACGTTTGCAAAGATAGCGAATGGGTGAGAGCGGCCGCCGAAAGCGAAGAAAGTTCTTCATCCGATGAAAATTTGAGCTCAAGCGAAAACGATAAAAATTCCAGCTCCAGCGAAAAGGTAAAAAGTTCTTCAAGCGAAAAAGCGGGAAGTTCGTCGAGCTATAAAACTGCGAGTTCTTCAAGTGGCAAAGCATCAAGTTCTAGCGCAAAAGATAAAAGCTCCGATTCGAAATCTAGCTCCAGTCAAAAAGATAACAGCTCTAGCAGCGTAGCAAAGTCGAGTAGCTCTGAAGAATCAAAGCCGTTTACTGTAGAATATTCGCTTTCGCCGGATTCGTTGACGGCAGCGCAGTCGGTAAAGGTTATCGTTAAGGTTTCGAATGACGAAAATTTGGACCTGCGTTATTACCTGAGCAAAGAAAAGCCGGTGGTTTCAATCGGCGGCGGGAATGTCGATTGGACGGGCTCAATTAAAGACGGCAAAATTGCGAAGGAAGCCGACGGCACTTACAGCTTCGAAGTTTCCGAAGAAAACCAGATTGCGACGATTTACTGGGACAATTCGATTCGCGAAAAGGTTGAGACGATTGCGATTCCGCATGTGGATGTGACAGGCCCGGAAGCGCCGAGCCTGAAAATCGATTACGACATCGGAAACTTGACCGCAAACGTGACTGTTGTCGCCAAGGCGGACTTGGGCGGCCGCGTGAAAGCGGGACTTCAAAAGATCGAAGTAACCGTTGAAAAAATGGAAAGCGAAACGGTGACAAAAATTGAACAAACGAAGATTTTTAAGAATGTCGCCGAAGGCCAAGAATACAGCTTTACTACGAAAGCGCTGACTGGGAATGAAAATTACATTATCCGCGCGGTCGCCTACGACAAGGTCGAAAACAAGGGCAAGATTGCTTCGGAAGAAGTGAAAGCGTTATCGCAGAAATTAGGACAAAATATTACTGTCGGAAATGCCACGTACACGAAAACTGCGCTTGTGGCTGTAACAACGAAAAACGTGACGGTAACAGGTTCGGGCAGCGCTGGCGCCTTTGTCTCGGGCAGAAATGTGACTCTCAAGCCATATGCGATTGGAAAATACGAAGTAACGCAGGAACTTTACCAGGCGGTGATGGGCACGAACCCGAGTTACTTTACTTCAAGCCCTGCCAGCGGCGAAGTGCAAAAGTTGCGCCCGGTAGAAATGGTCAACTGGTTTGAAGCAATTGCGTTTACCAACGAACTGACGAAGAAAATGTTTGGTGCAAAATATTGTGTTTACTATTCCGATGCGAATTTCACGACAGTTTATACGAAGTCGGATGCTGCCAACAGCAAAACGCCGTACTTTGACACAACCAAGAAGGGCTACCGCCTGCCGACGGAAGCCGAATGGGAATTTGCCGCCCGTGGCGGAAACCAGTCCGCCAGCGCCTGGAGCTACACCTATTCGGGGTCGAACACGATTGGAAATGTTGCATGGTATACCGATAACTCCAGCAGCAAGACTCATGAAGTGGGCAAGAAGTCGCCGAATACCTTGGGACTTTATGATATGAGTGGAAATGTCTGGGAATGGAACTGGGACTGGTATGGCAGTAGCGTGAGTGGCTCTACACTTGTGACTGGTCCTATTTCGGGTTCTTACCGCGTGAGACGTGGCGGCAGCTGGCACGGCAGCCTTGCGTCTTACGCAACCGTGTCCGACCGCGACTGCTACAACACCCCGAGCAATCGCGACTACATCGACGGGTTCCGACTTGCTTATTCCCTGTAGGTTTATCCATCTGGAAATAGCCCTATAATCAACAACCGCGCCTGCAGACCGCAAAATCCGCAGGCGTTTTCGTTTTTTCAAAATTCTAAATTTGCCATATTTCAAAATCTCACTGGTTATCCTGATTAATCAAGTTCACGACGACTTTCACCATGATGTCTTTTTCATCGCTTTTGCTTTCGGCAATCATCAGCGTGAGGGCAACCAAAGTGTTGTCTGCGATTCGCTTGTGGCCATCGGCAGCGTACAAGATGCCGTTCTTTTCCATAAACCACAAGAAAAGCATTGCAGCGATGCGTTTGTTGCCATCGGTAAACGAATGATTTTTAATCACGAGATACAAAAGAGTCGCCGCTTTTTCTTCGACAGAAGGGTAGAGGTCCACACCTCCAAAGGTCTGGTAAATCTGTCCGATGGAACTTTTGAAACTTTCGTCTTTTTCGTTTGCAAACCAGGCGCTTTCGCCAAATTTTTTCTTTAATGCCTGAATTGCCTGCATCGCATTTTCATACGTTGCATGAAATTTTTGCTTCGTAGTCGTCTTTTTGACCGTTAACGTTTGGTAATCGTAATGGTCTAAAGTATCAAGCGCATAAACATAGTCCGAAATGACCGTGAACAATCCCGAATATTCATGCGTTGAAAGCTGATTTTGAAACGCAATCGTTCGACTCATCAACGCAACGACATCTTTCAAATCGTTGTAATGGTCCAGGCGATTCTGGTTTACCGCAAAGCCCTTGACAAGATAGTCTTTTAAAACCGAGGTCGCCCAGCGGCGGAATTGAACGCCCTGCTGGCTTTTGACACGGTATCCTACCGAGATGATGACGTCCAAATTGTAAATTTGAGTGGGACGATACTTGTACTGAGTATTATGCAAAATTTGCATATTACTTTTTTCGTTAATTTCGCCCTCGCTTATTGCGTTTTTGATATGACGAGCAATGACGGATTGATCTTTGTTAAACAGCATCACCATTTGCGCCTGCGTAAGCCACACGGTGTCGTTTTCGAGCTGGACATTTAATTCGATTTTTCCGTCTTAGGTTTTGTAAATTGCGATATTTGATTTTTGTGAATTCATAAATTCTCCATAAAAAATAGAGGTGCCTTTTGCGGCATCTGAAAAAAAATGATTTTATTATTTATTGGATGATTTGAAAGCGAATACAGGCGAGGGCATTCCTCGGCATTACTTGGCAAAAGCCGTCGCGCAAGTCGTGTTCTTGCGAGCTATCCTATATCACGTTCAAAAAGTGAAACGACTCGCCCGTGGATGCATGCGCCTCTGTCAGCGAGAATGATGATATCTTGGTTGAATCTAATAAAAATTCCAGAAAATTGTTGATAAAATGAAATTTACAAAAACATGAGTGTCACCCTGAGTGGAGTGCGAAGCATTTGCTTACTGTGTCATCCTGAGTGGAGCCGTAGGCGAAACGAAGGATCTAGATGTTCACAAGTGCTAGATCCTACCCCAAAGGGGTAATTCAACTAAGGAACTAAAGTTCCAAGTTTCATATATTCAATTGCCGCAAGATTTTGTTCGAGAAACATCGCCGGCGCAAATGAAAAGCCGCCCTTTGAAATGTTGACCGTGCGAATCTCAATTTGAGTTGGGTATTGACACTACCCAGTTGATGGCCTTCTTTTTAGTTGAAAAAATATAATCAATTTTTAAAGGTGTAAGGTTTGCGTCGTCATTCTGAGCGTAGCGAAGGGATGATACTTTAGTAAGCGCGTTTGCTATATTATTTCGCATGAAATATCTCATAGGCATTGGTGAAATTTTGTTCGATTGCTTGCCTTCGGGGAAAAAACTCGGGGGAGCGCCTGCAAATTTTGCATACCATGCGACACAGTGTGGGCGAAACGGCTGCGTTGTAAGCGCAATCGGTAACGATAACCTCGGTGATGAAATCGTTCGCATTTTGGATAACGTTCAAATGCGTCACCAGCTTGAACGCGTGAATTACCCGACAGGAACGGTGCAAATTTCGCTTTCAAAAGGCGGAATCCCGCAGTATGAAATTTGCGAAGGTGTCGCTTACGACAATATTCCCTATACAAAAGAGCTTGCAAACCTTGCGAAAAATGCCGAAGCAGTTTGCTTTGGAACGCTTGCCCAGCGAAGCCCTGTGAGCCGCGCGACAATCCAGAAATTCCTTGACGATGCCTGCGATGCAGTCCGCGTTTTTGACATCAACCTGCGCGAAAACTGGTATAGTAAAGAGGTGATTGTAAGCTCGCTTGCACGCGCAAACATTTTAAAAATTAACGACGAAGAACTCAATATTGTGGCGCCCATGCTCCTGGAAAACGACGAAGCACTCGCTTTGCGTGGGACGCACCTTGCCGCAGACAGAAAGTGCACAACCGAAATTTGCCGCAGGCTGATTTCAAAATTTGGCTTGCAAATGCTGATTCTTACTTGCGGTGCAGAAGGCTCGTTCGTGTTTTCTGCAAATGAAATCTCGGAAAAGAAAACGCCCAAAGTCAAGGTGGTCGATACCGTGGGCGCAGGCGATTCGTTTACCGCCGCATTCATCTCGCAGATTTTGAACGGGAAAAGCATTGCTGAAGCGCATGAGCGCGCGGTCGAAGTTTCCGCCTACGTTTGCACGCAACACGGGGCGATGCCTAAATATGTTATTATTGCTGTCCGGTAAAAGTTCCAACATAAGCACAATATGCTGAATACGCGCCGATTTCGACAGAAAGCGGTGCCTTTGCGTTTTGCGGGTCCCCTAGACAAGATTTAGCTGGAGCTGGCCGGGTGGTGAACGGCCCCC
>NZ_JALFIA010000006.1:0-36278 GCF_022776125.1 Hallerella sp.
GGGCGACACCGTCACGATCGACGTCGAACTCATCGCACCTGTTGCTATGGAACAGCAGCTCCGCTTCGCAATCCGCGAAGGTGGCCGTACGGTCGGTGCTGGTTCCGTCACTGAAATCATCAAGTAAGGAATAACAATGGCTGGTGAACGCATTCGTATTTGCTTGAAGTCGTTCGATCATCGCATGATTGATCGTTCCGCTCAAGATATCGTAAATACGGCAAAGAACACGGGAGCCCGCATCGCGGGTCCGATCCCTCTCCCGACCAAGATTCAGAAGTACACGGTTCTTCGCTCTCCGCATGTCAATAAGGCGTCCCGTGAACAGTTTGAATCTCGTACCCACAAACGCTTGATTGACATTCTGGACGCTACTCCGCAGACCGTTGATTCCCTGATGAAGTTGGAATTGCCGGCAGGTGTCGAAGTCGAAATTAAGGTGTAATACAAATGAACGGTATTCTCGCAAAAAAATTGGGAATGACCCAGGTATTCACGGAACAGGGCGAATGCGTTCCTGTAACGGTTCTCGAAGCCGGTCCGTGCGTGGTCGTTTGCCACAAGACTGAAGAAAAAGATGGCTATACCGCGATTCAGGTCGGTTTTGGCCTCGTCAAGGAAAGCCGCGCTGATAAGGCTACCATTGGTCACTTCAAGAAGGCTAACCTCGATGTCCGTGGTTACCTCGCTGAATTCGATGTCGAAAACCTCGAAGATTGGCCGATCGGTAAGGAATTTGGTGCTGCTGATTTCGCAGATGCGAAGCTCGTTGACGTCTCTGGTATTTCCAAGGGTCACGGCTTCTCCGGTACTGTGAAGCGTCATGGTTTCCACACCGGTCCGCGTGGTCACGGTACTCACAACATTCGTGAACCGGGTGGCCTTTCTGCTCACTCCTATCCGGGTCGTGTTTTCCCGGGTAAGAAGATGGCTGGTCAGTATGGTAACAAGAAAGTCACTGTCAAGCACCTCCAGGTGGTCAAGGTTGACGGTGAACGCAATTTGATCTTTGTTCGCGGTGCTGTTCCGGGCCCGAAGAATGGAGTCATCGTGGTGAGGAAAGGCTAATGGCAAAGGCAAAGCTCTACGCCGCTAGCGGCGAATTTAAGAACGAAATCGATCTCCCGGCCGTTTTCGATACTGAGGTTAACAAGGTCTGCATTTACTTGCACATCAAGGCAATCCTCAACAACCGTCGTCAGGGTACTGCTCAGACCAAGACTCGCTCTCAGGTCAGCGGTGGTACGACAAAGCCGTGGAAGCAGAAGGGTACCGGTCGCGCTCGCGCTGGTCAGAACACTTCCGCAATCTGGGTCCGTGGTAACAAGGCTCATGGTCCGAAGTCCCACGACTACTTCGAAAAGGTGAACAAGAAGGTGAAGCGTCTTGCTTTCCATTCTGCCCTTTCCGACAAGGCTCAGGAAGGCAAGATCCTCGTGTTCGAAAGCCTCTCTTTCGAAACTCCGAAGACCAAGGACTTCCTCTCTGTGGTTAAGAAGGCTGGCCTCGAACAGCGCAATGCGCTTTTCCTCGTCGGTTCGAACGATAAGAATCTCCGTCTCTCCTCCGCCAACGTTCCTTGGGTTCGTACGGCTCGCGTGCAGGACGTGAACACTTACGATCTCGTTCGTGCAAACAATATCGCGATCTCCCAGGAAGCTCTGGGTGAACTCACTGGAGGTTCCAGATGAAAGAACTCCACGAAATTCTGAAAGAACCGCACATCACTGAAAGTTCTTCCAAGAATATGGTTAACCCGCGCACGGGTGTCCACCAGTATGTTTTCAAGGTCGGTCTTGATGCTACCAAGCAGGAAATCAAGAATGCAATCGAATCCCGCTTTGGCGTGAAGGTTGATTCCGTGAATACCTTGATCAACCGTGGCAAGATGAAACGTGTTCGTATGGCTGTAGGCAAGAAGTCCAACTGGAAGAAGGCTTACATCACATTGAAGGCTGGCAACAAGATTGCCGAGTTTGAAGGAGTGTAACTATGGGTCTGAAAAGCTATAGACCTCTTACCCCGACTCTGCGTTACAAGCAGCTGAACGATAAGAAGGAAATCACTGCTGACAAGCCGTACAAGCCTCTTACCGTTGGCAAGAAGCGCAGCTCTGGCCGTAGCAACGTTGGTGAAATCACCTCCCGTCGTCGCGGTGGTGGCCACAAGAAGGCTTACCGTATTATTGACTTCAAGCGTAATCGTGTTGGTATTCCGTGCACGGTTGAAACGATTGAATACGATCCGAACCGTTCTGCGCGCATCGCTCTCGTGAAGTATGCAGATGGCAAGCGTCAGTACATCATCGCTCCGGCTAACATCAAGGTCGGCGATGTGCTCAACTCCGGTGTCGGTGCTGAATACCGCATTGGTAATGCTCTTCCGCTGAAGGACATTCCGCTCAACGCTACGATTCACAACGTCGAAATGATTCCGGGCAAGGGTGCTCAGATTGCTCGATCCGCCGGTGCTGGTGCGGAACTGATTGCTAAGGATGGCAAGCTCTGCCAGGTCCGTCTCCCGAGTGGCGAAATCCGCTACATTCCGGAAGATGCTCTCGCAACAGTTGGTCAGGTTTCCAACATCGACCACATGAATGAATCTTCGGGTTCTGCAGGTCGATCCCGCTGGCTCGGTATTCGTCCGTCCGTTCGCGGTGTCGTGATGAACCCGGTCGACCACCCGCTCGGTGGTGGTGAAGGTCGAACCTCTGGTGGTCGTCACCCGGTTTCTCCGTGGGGCAAGCCGGCCAAGGGTAAGAAAACTCGTAACAACAAGCGTACAGACCACTACATCGTGCGTCGTCGCCAGAAGAAGAGGGCATAAGCTATGTCGAGATCCCTTAAGAAAGGTGCTTTCGTGGATTCCCACGTTTTGGTCAAGACCAAGGCGATGAACAGCTCCGACAAGAAGCAGCCCATCAAGACCTGGTCCCGTCGTTCTACCATCATTCCTGATATGGTCGGCTTGACTTTTGCTGTGTACAACGGCAAGCAGTTCATCCCGGTTTATGTGACGGAAAACATGGTTGGTCACAAGCTCGGTGAATTCTCTCCGACCCGTACCTTCCGCGGTCACCGTAAGGTTGAAACTGCAGGAGGATCCAAGTAATGAAAGCTACAGCAAAAGTAAAGAATATCCGCTACGGTGTGCTCAAGCTCCGTTTGGTTACGGATTTGGTTCGTGGCAAGTCTGTTGATCAGGCTTTCGCAATTCTCTCCGTTCTTCGCAACAAGAAGAAGGGTGCTCCGATCGTCGAAAACGCTCTCAAGTCCGCTGTTGCGAACTTCAAGCAGAAGGCTCCGGGTGCAGTCACTACGGAAGAACTCAAGATCGATTCCATCTATGCTGATGGTGCTACGATTATGAAGCGTATGCGTCCGCGTTCCCATGGTAGCGCAGACCGTATCGCCAAGCCTTTGTCCCACTTGACCGTCGTTGTTGCTGACAACGCTGATAAGGAGTAAACTATGGGTCAGAAATCTCATCCGTATGGTCTTCGTCTCGGCGTTATCGATGACTGGCAGTCCAAGTGGTATGCCGAAAACGATAAGTTCGCAGACTTCCTTTATGAAGATATCGTCCTCCGTCGCTACTTGATGAAGCGCTTCGAACATGCCTCCCTTGCTAAGGTGGGTATCGAACGCACCGTCAAAAAGGTGAACGTGAACCTCTTCACCGCCCGTCCGGGTGTCGTGATTGGTAAAAAGGGCGAAGAATTGGATCGTTTGAAGAGCGAACTCCAATATCTTACCGGCAAAGAAATCTATATTAGCGTCCACGAAATCAAGCGTCCGGAAGCTGATGCGAAGCTCGTTGCCGAAAACATTGCTCGTCAACTTGAAAAGCGTGTTTCCTTCCGTCGCGCGATGAAGCGTGCGATGCAGAGTGCAATGCGCATGGGCGTCGAAGGCGTGAAGATTCAGTGCGGTGGCCGTCTCGGTGGTGCTGAAATCGCTCGTGTTGAAAAGTATGCTGAAGGTCGCGTACCTCTGCACACCCTTCGTGCTGATATCGATTATGCAACTGCTACCGCTAAGACCGTTTACGGTTCTGTCGGTATCAAGGTCTGGATCATGCACGGCGAAAAAATTGGTAAGGACGTTTTCACGGCCGAACCGAAGAGAGAGAAGTAAATTATGCTGAGTCCTAAAAGAACTAAGTTCCGCAAAGAACAGAAACGTCGTATGAAGGGACGTGCCACCAGCGGTGACACTCTCGCTTTCGGCGTGTACGGTATGCAGGCTCTCGAAAAGTGCTGGATCACGGCACGTCAGATCGAAGCTGCTCGTATTACGATGACCCGTACCATCAAGCGTGGTGGTCACGTTTGGATCCGCATTTTCCCGAGCAAGCCGGTTACGCGTCACCCTGCCGAAGCCCGTATGGGTAAGGGTAAGGGCGCTGTCGAATTCTGGGCAGCAGTGGTTCTCCCGGGCCGCATCATGTTCGAAATGGATGGCGTTGATCGCGATCTCGCTTTCAAGGCTCTCCGTGATGCAGCACAGAAGTTGCCGATCAAAGTTAAAATCGTGGAGGCTTCGGAAATTTAATGAAAGCATGCGAACTCAAAGAATTGAGCACCGAACAGCTTCAGGAAAAGCTCTCTCAGCTCAACCTCGACTTGTTCAACAACCGGTTCTCTGCTAAGACTGGCAACAGCGTAGAGAAGCCTGTGACGGCACGCGCTATCCGTAAGGACATCGCACGCGTCAAGACCATTCTTACCGAAAGGGCCAAGGCTTAAGCCGGCAGGAGCAAAAAATGGATAGAAACTCTCGTAAAGTGAGACAGGGTGTCGTTTCGTCTAGCGCTATGGACAAGACGATCACGGTTGTGGTTGAAGACCGCAAGCGTCACCCGATTTACAACAAGATCATGAAATCCACGTCTAAGTTCAAGGCTCATGACGAAAAGAATGAAGCCGAAGTGGGCGATACCGTGGAAATTATGGAAACCCGTCCCCTTTCCGCAACGAAGCGCTGGCGCTTGGTTCGGATCGTGGCTAAGAAGAAGTAATCCTTCTGGAGTAAGGCGAATACTATGATTCAAGAAGAAACAAGACTGGTCGTGGCCGATAACAGCGGTGCGAAAGAAGTCGCCTGCATCCGAGTTTTGGGTGGATCTAACCGACGCTATGCCAGCATCGGTGACGTCATCAAGGTAGCTGTCAAGGACGCTATCCCCCAGAGCAAGGTGAAGAAAGGCTCTGTTGCAGATGCTGTCGTGGTCCGTACACGCAAGGAAATCAGTCGTAAGGACGGATCCCTGATCCGTTTCGATGATAACGCTGTCGTCCTCATTACGAAAGACGGCGAACCCCGTGGAACCCGTATCTTTGGACCTGTGGCCCGCGAACTTCGTGACCGCAATTTCACAAAGATTATCTCTCTCGCACCCGAGGTGCTCTAATGTCTAACATCAAGAAGAACGATAACGTGAAGGTTATCTCCGGCTCCTATAAGGGAAAGACCGGTGCCGTGCTCAGCGTTGATCCGAAGAAGGGTCGCGTGATTGTTGCTGGCGTGAACGTTCACAAGCGTCATGAAAAGCCGAGCCAGACCAATCAGACTGGTGGCATCGTTGAAAAGGAACTCCCGATTGACATCTCTAACGTGATGCTTCTCGAAGGTTCCACTCCGGTTCGTACTCGTCGTGTCCGTGAAGCGGGCAAGAAGAGCGTTCGCGTGAGCGTCAAGTCCGGAAAGGCTCTGTGAGGTCGTAACAATGAGCACAATGAAGAAAGATGTTTACGAAAAGACCGTCGTTCCGGCTCTCCAGGAAAAGTTCGGTTATAAGAACGTAATGCAGATTCCGCGTCTGCAGAAGATCGTTATCAACATGGGTGTTGGTGACGCAGCTTCCAATCGCAAGATCTTGGACGAAGCGCTCGACACACTCGCCGCTATCACCGGTCAGAAGCCGATCGTGACGAAGGCTCGCAAGGCTATTTCCAATTTCAAGCTCCGCGAAGGTCTTGGAATCGGCGCTAAGGTGACCCTCCACGGCGAAAACATGTGGGATTTCCTCTATCGCTTTATCAACATTTCCTTGCCGCGTGTGCGTGACTTCCGTGGTCTTCCGCGTCGCGGTTTTGATGGCAGCGGTAACTACACGCTTGGCATCAAGGAACAGTCGATCTTTGTGGAAATCGATATTGACAAAATCTCTACGACTCTCGGTATGGACATTTCCTTCGTGACTTCCGCTAAGACGGACGACGAAGGTCGTGCTCTGCTCGAAGGTCTTGGTCTCCCCTTCAGGAAGTAAGGTATACCATGGCAAGCAGAAGAATGATTGAAAAGTGCAAGCGCACTCCGAAATACACGGTTCGTGGGTATCATCGCTGCAAGCGTTGCGGTAGACCGCACGCTTACATGCGTCGCTTCGGTTTGTGCCGTATTTGCTTCCGCGAAATGGCACTCGCCGGTGAAATCCCGGGTATCACCAAATCTTCCTGGTAAGGAGCATTAAAAAATGGCAACAGATACAATCGCCGATATGCTCACTCGCATCCGCAATGCCGTCGCGGCAAAAGCGCCTGTGGTGGACATCCCTGCCAGCAACCAGAAGCGTGAAATCGCTCGCGTTCTGCAGGAAAAAGGTTTCATTAAGAAGTTCGTCGTCGTTGAAGATGGCAAGCAGGGCATCCTCAAGATCCTTCTTCGCTACACGAACGGCGTTCCGGCAATCCAGGGCATCCAGCGCGTTAGCCGCTCGGGTCTTCGTATGTACAGCGATGTAGCGAAGCTTCCGCGCGTCCGCAACGGTCTTGGCTATGCTATTATCTCCACTTCTAAAGGTGTGATGACCGATCACGAAGCTCGCAAGGAAAATGTGGGCGGCGAAGTCATCGCAAAGGTCTGGTGAGGTAGAAGATGTCTCGTATCGGAAAAGCTATCATTCATATCCCTGCAGACGTTAAGGTTGCAGTGGATGGACAGAACATCCAGGTCGAAGGCAAACTTGGCAAGCTCTCTACCAAGGTGCACGACCTCATCAAGATCAACCTCGACGGTGACAAGCTTTCGTTTGAACGTCCAGATGATTTGAAGTTCAGCCGCGCAATTCACGGCACGACCCGCGCTCTCGTCGCTAACATGGTCGAAGGCGTTTCCAAGGGTTTCGAAAAGAATCTTGAAATAGTCGGTGTCGGTTACCGCGTGGAACAGAAGGGCAAGGATCTGAACCTTGTTCTCGGCTTCTCCCACCCGGTTATCTACAAGGCTCCGGAAGGAATCACCTTGAAGGCTGTTGATCCACTGAAGATCAGCGTCACTGGTATCGATAAGCAGAAAGTTGGCCAGGTTGCAGCAGAAATCCGCAAGTACCGTCGTCCAGAACCGTATAAGGGCAAGGGCGTTAAGTACGTTGGCGAATATGTCCGCCGCAAGCAGGGCAAGAAGACAGGTAAATAAGGTAACGTTATGGCTGTTATTGCAAAGAAAAGACTTGAGTCCAGAATTGCGCGTCATGCACGTGTTCGCAAGACCGTCAACGGTACCCCCGAACGTCCGCGTCTTGCTGTCCGTCGTACGCTTTCTAACATGATCGCTCAGATCATTGACGACGTTTCTCACAAGTCCTTGGTTCAGGTTTCTACCTCTTCTAAGGATTTCCAGGCTAAGTTTGGTGAACTCACAAAGACCGAACAGAGCAAGAAACTCGGTAATCTCATCGCTGATGAAGCGAAGGCTAAGGGCATCTCTGCTGTTGTCTTCGATCGTGGCGGTTACATTTATCACGGTCGCGTTCAGGCTCTCGCAGAGGGAGCTCGTGAAGGCGGACTCCAATTCTAAGAGGTACACTTTGGAACGCGAAGCTCAAGTTTCTGAATTTGAAGACAGAGTTGTGCACATCAATCGCTGTGCCAAGACCGTGAAGGGCGGCCGTCGCATGTCCTTCAGCGCTCTCGTTGTCGTCGGCAACAAGAAGGGCAAGATTGGTGTTGGCCTCGGCAAGGCTAAGGAAGTTTCCGAAGCTATCCGTAAGGGTACCGAAGCGGCTCAGCGCAACCTTATCGAAGTGAACGTTCAAGACGGAACCATTCCGCACGACATCGAAATCAAGTATGGAGCAACTCGCATCCGCTTGATTCCGGCTGCTCCTGGTACTGGCGTTATCGCCGGTGCAGCGGCTCGTGCGGTTTTGGAACTCGCTGGCGTCCACAACATTCTTACCAAGATCTATGGTTCTTCCAATCCGAGCACCGTGGTGCAGGCTTGCATCGAAGGTCTCACTTCTCAGAAGAACAAAAATGACTACGCTGTATTGCGCGGTCAGAACGCCTGAGGTCTAAGAAATGAAAAAAGTGAGAATTACCCAAGTTAAGGGAACGATCCACACCCAGCCGAAGCATAGAGCGAACATTGCTGCTCTCGGTCTTCACGGTATTGGAACCTCTAACGAAATCGAACTGAATCCGGCTATCCAAGGCATGATCAATGCAGTTCGTTTCTTGATCAAGGTCGAGGAGATTTAATCATGCAACTCAATAGTATCAATGCTGCCAAGAGTGCTCTTACGAAGGGACGTAAGCGTATCGGCCGTGGTCCGGGCTCCGGTTGGGGTACGACTGGCGGTCGTGGTCAGAAGGGTGCTGGCGCTCGTAAGAGTGCTAAGGCCGGTCGTGTTGCTTTTGAAGGTGGCCAGATGCCGATGCATCGCCGTATTCCGAAGCGAGGCTTCAAGTCCCAGTTCGTGCGTGATACGCAGATCGTGAACCTCAAGGCTATCGAAAACTCCGGCGTTGTTGAATTCGACGCAAAGGTTCTTTTCGACCAGGGTCTCGTCCGCAGTGTCAAGAAGCCGATCAAGGTTCTTGGTTACGGCACGATCACTAAGGCTGTCACTCTCAAAGTCAACGCTATCAGCGAAAAGGCCAAGGCGGCTGTTGAAGCTGCTGGCGGCAAAGTTGAGATCGTCTAATAATGGAAGCTCTGAAGAAAGCTATTGACGGTTTCGTCAACGCCTTCAAGATGGAAGACCTGAGGAAGAGAATCCTCTTTACCTTGGGGCTTCTTATCGTGTATCGCATCGGCTCGCATATCACCATTCCGGGTGTGGATGCTACGGTTTTGGCTGAATACTTCCGTAACAGTAACAATATGTTCGGTTTGTATGACTCCTTCACCGGCGGTGCTTTCGCTAAGGCTACGGTTTTTGCCTTGGGCATTATGCCGTACATCAGCGCAAGCATTATCATCCAGTTGATGGGATCGGTGATTCCTGCGATTCAGATGCTTCAGAAAGAAGGCCAAGAAGGTCGCGCTAAGCTGAATCAGTATACGCGCTACTTCACGGTTCTCCTCGGTGCTCTTCAGGGCTGGGGCGTGGCCGTTTGGCTTTCTAGCTTGAAAATTTCCACCGCAACCGGTACAGGTGTTTCTGTGCTTACGGACGGTTTCCAGTCCGGGCTTGGAAATATCGGCTTCCGGTTACTTGCTACGCTTACCTTCACCACGGGAACTATCTTTGTAATGTATCTCGGTGAGAGAATCACTGCAAAGGGTGTTGGTAACGGAATCTCCCTGATAATCTTCGCCGGTATCGTAGGCGGACTTCCGAGAGCATTCTTCCGCGAACTTGAAATGTTTACCGAAGGTATTCAGCCGCTCGCTATTGAGATTTTCATTTTGGCAGTGGTTGTGGCTATCATCGGTTTCATCGTGTACGTGGAACAAGCTGTTCGTCGTATTCCGCTTCAGAGCCCGCGCAGAGTGGTCGGACGCAAGGTGATGGGTGGCCAGGCTAGCTATTTGCCGTTCAAGGTGAATACGGCTGGTGTCATTCCGGTTATCTTTGCTTCTTCCATTATGTTCGTGCCCGCGATTATCGCTTCGTGGATGCCAAACGTGAGCTGGGCTCAAACCTTTGCAAGCGTCTTCATTCCTGGCCATCTCACGTATAGTGTGATTTTCGCCGTGCTGATTATCTTTTTTACTTACTTCTATACGGCTATCCAGTACAATCCCACTGACATTGCGGATAACCTCAAGAAGTCGGGTGGTTTTATTCCGGGCATTCGTCCGGGAAAGAAGACCGCTGAGTATATTGACCACATTTTGACTCGCATTTCGCTTCCGGGATCCATTTTCCTGGCTGTAATTAGCGTTGGTCCGCTTCATTTGAAAGACGCTTTGAATATGTCTTTCTATATTGGTGGCACCTCGGTCTTGATCGTGGTCGGTGTTGCGTTGGATACGCTTCGTCAACTCGAAGCCCATCTCAATACGAATAACTACGCAGGTTTCCTTAAACATGGCCGCATTCGCGGCAGGATGGCGTCCTAGTGGCTAAAGAAGAAGGCATTCAAGTAGAAGGCGTTGTGTTGGAAGCTCTTCCTAACGCGTTCTTCCGTGTTGGCCTTGAAAATGGTCACGAGATTCTCGCACATGTTTCTGGAAAAATGCGCCGGCATTTTATCCGCATCTTGCCGGATGACAAAGTGTTGGTCGAAATTTCCCCGTACGATCTGTCTCGGGGAAGGATCACCTACCGTTACAAGTAATAGGGACAAAAAAGGTTAGAACCTATGAAAATCAAAGCCTCCATCAAACCTAGATGTGAAAACTGCAAGATCGTTCGTCGCAAGGGCGTTCTTCGCATCATCTGTTCTAAGAATCCCCGTCACAAGCAGAGACAGGGTTAGGAGATTTTATGGCACGTATTGCTGGTGTCGACTTGCCGAGAAACAAGACCGTCGAGTATGGTCTGACGGCTATCTACGGAGTCGGTCTTTTCACCTCTCGTAAGATCTGCGCTCAGTTGGGCATCGATCTGAAGAAGAAGTGCGATGATTTGACTGAAGAAGAACAAGGTAAGATTCGTCACGTTCTCGAAGACGAATATTCTGTGGAAGGTCAGCTTCGTGCAGAAACGACCTTGAATATCAAGCGTCTTCAAGATATCGGATGCTATCGCGGAACCCGTCATATGAAGCATTTGCCGGCCCGTGGTCAGCGTACCCGTACAAACGCTCGCACTCGCAAGGGTCCGAAGAAGACCGTTGCTAACAAGAAGAAGTAAGGAGACGATCCGTGGCAGACGAAGAAGTTAAAGAAACCGTTCCGGCCGCTGCAGAAACTGCTGCTCCCGCCGAAGAAAAGGTTAAGAAAGGTAAGAAGCGTGTTGACGTTCAGGGTATCGCCTGCGTTAACGCATCCTTCAACAACACTATCGTGTCGATCACTGACGCTCGTGGCAACGTGGTTGCTTGGGGTTCTCCGGGAAACTCTGGTTTCAAGGGCTCCCGCAAGAGCACTCCGTTCGCGGCTCAGCTCGCTGCTGAAGCAGCTGCTCACAAGGCATACGACCTCGGCATTCGCAAGGTTGATGTGCGCGTGAAGGGCGCAGGTGGTGGACGTGAATCCGCCGTTCGCGCTATCAAGAACGCTGGCATCGAAGTGCTGACGATTCGTGACGTGACCGGTGTTCCGCACAACGGATGCCGTCCTAAGAAGAAGAGAAGAGTTTAATCTCAACAGGGGAAAACGCCAATGATGTGGAAATCTCTCCAAATGCCTCGCAGTTTCCAGAAAGTGGAAACAGGCGAAGACGGACGCTACGCCAAGTTTGTCGTGGAAGCCCTGGAACGCGGTTGGGGCATTACTGTCGGTAATGCTCTTCGCCGTACGCTCCTTTCCTCGCTGCAAGGTGCTGCAATCGTCTCCGTGAAAATCGCTGGAGTCGAGAAGGAATTCTCGTCTATTCCGGGAGTGAAGGAAGATGTCACGGACATTATCCTGAACTTGAAGAGCATTCGCGTTAAGCTGCTCTCCGACCACGACGAAACGCTTCGCTTGGATATGTCTGGCGACGGTGAAATCACCGCTGCAAACATCGAGGAGAATCCCAACGTGGTGATCCTTACCCCGGATGTCCATATTGCGACGCTCTCCGGAAATGCATCTTTGAGCATGGAGCTCAAGGTCTCTTCTGGACGCGGCTATGTGGTTGCAGACGAGTTGAAGAACCCGGACGCCCCGATTGGTGAAATCGCCATGGATGCAAACTTCAACCCGGTGTTGAAGGTTGCTATGCATGTTAGCGACACTCGCGTGGGTCAGAAGACGGACTACAACCGTTTGGAATTGGAAATCACGACCGACGGTTCCATCGATCCGGAAGACGCTCTTGCTTATGCAGCAAAGCTCCTTGTGGATCACTTGGAAGCCTTCATCAACTTCGAAGGGGATCTCGCATCTCCGGAAGAAATGGTTGAAGACGAAGAACGTCAGCGTATTGCCGGCCGTCTTCGTATGCGCGTGGACGAACTTGAACTCTCCGTTCGTTCCAGCAACTGCCTCCGTATGGCGAACATCCATACGATTGCAGAACTTGTTCGCAATAAGGAACAGGACATGCTGAAATACAAGAACTTCGGTAGGAAGTCCTTGGTTGAACTTAACGACGTATTGACATCGATGGGTCTCAGCTTCGGCATGAACGTCGATGAATACTTGAAGGATTAAGAAAAATGAGACACGGTGTAAAGAACAAGAAACTCGGTGTGAACGCACAACATAAGCGTGCCATCCTCCGTAGCCTCGCGACTTCCATCCTCGAAAAAGGCCTGGAAGAGGATCAGCTCAACCGCCCTGTGCGTACGACTCTCCTCAAGGCTCGCCTTGTCCGCGGTGTTGTGGATCGCTTGGTGACCTATGCAAAGAAGGGTGACCTCTCCGCTCGTCGTGAAGCCGCTCGTATAGTTCGCGACCCGAAGGTCCTCCAGGGACTCTTCAATGTGATTGGCCCGCGTTATAAGGACCGCAACGGCGGTTACACTCGCGTGCTGAAGCTCGGTCCGAACCGCGCAGGTGACGCTGCTGAAATGGCTTTGGTTTCTCTCGTTGAAGATGAAGTCAAGGCTAAGAAGGCTCCGAAGTCTGAAGCTCCGGCTGCCGATGCAAAGCCGATTGACATGGTCAAGGGCGCTGCTAAAGAAGCTGAAAAGTAAATCGTTCTAGATTTCACAAGGACCTGGCTTTAACGAGCCAGGTTTTTTGTATTTTATGACAACTATTGAATTCATGAATTCCTTGTGCGGAATAGGCTATGTTTTTTAAAAATTCCTTTTTTGGGCTGGCGATTCTCTTTTTCTGCATGGCGAGCTTCGCTGCGGATTTGGGATCTTTTCAGACACTCTCCCAGTCGGCAATTCCTTCGGCGGTCACTCGTAATTCGGTGACGATGCAGCCTAGCTATAGCGAAGGCGTTGTGGATTCCTCCTATAAGCTCGGGCCAGGAGATTATCTCGACATCACTTTGGAGAATACTTATCTCTCGGTAAAGGTTTATCCAGATGGAAGCATTATCATTGAAGAATGCGGATCGTTGAATGTGGCGGGGATGACCCTTTCGGAAGCCCGTGAAGCCATTTTGAAATTGGTTTCGAAACGTTATGACCCGAAGTATTGCTTTGTGCAGCTTGCGCAGTTGAAGAAAATTATTGTAAATGTGATGGGCGCTGTGCCGCATGTGGGGCAAGTGCAGGTCGAGGCGCAGACTCGTCTCAGCCGTTTGCTGAAAATGGTCGGTGAAATTTTGCCGGCGGGTCGCGATGAAGATGTGCAGGTGATTCGTGGAAAGGATACGCTCCATATCGACTTCTTGAAGGTGTCGAATGAGGGTGATTTTGAAAAAGACATTCTGATGGAACAGGGCGACCTGGTTTATGTGCCGTTTGCAGATATGAAGGGCTCGGTGACGTTGATTCTTTCGAACTACCGTGCGGCAATCCCGTATGAAGAAGGGCAGACGGTTGATTATTATTTCAATCGTGCGGGAGGAAATCGCATTCCGAATATCGGGTATCAGTCGGTGACTATCCGTGAAGGCGAAGGAAAGACATATTCTGTTCCGCTGCGCGATGCGGACAAAACGGTGGTGCCGAGGGGTGCCGAAGTGGAATATACGATGAAGCCGTTGATCGTGTATGTGGGCGGCGCGGTTGCTGGCGTGGGACGTCAGAATTACAACCCGTCTTGGCATGCGCTGGACTATATATCTGCGGCTGGCGTGACGACGATTACCGGATCCTTTGACCAGGTGAAGGTGATTCGCGGTGACCGTGAAACGATTTATGTGAATGCAACGGGCGATCCGATTCTTCCGGGTGACTTTATTGAAATTCCGAAGAGTACTTATGAACGCTTTAAGGACTTTACCTTGTTCATGGGAACCCTTCTGTCTGTTGTGTCTTCGGCACTTACCATTTATCTTTTCTACTATAACAAGTAATCTGCTATGGCTTCCGAAACTCCGGGTTTGACCGAAACTCTTTTTCGAATTCTCAACAACGACTTGAAACATTTCAAGTTGTGCTGTGCTCTCGTTTTGATTCCGACGATTGTCGTCTTTGTGTTGGTAATGTGGGTGATTAAGCCGACTTATGCTGCCAAAGCGGTGGTGACGCCTCCGCCTGACAATTCTTCGATGAGCACTCTTTCGGGCATGCTCGATGGGGAGCTTTCTTCTTATGCTTCGCTGCTTGGCTTTGCTTCGGGCTCGGTGGATGCGGATGCGATTTGGACGATTTTCGATTCAAAAGAATTGCAGGATATGGTCATTGACCATTTTAAGCTGGCGGAACATTACGAGTTCGATGGACAGTTCCGCGCAGATTTGTTGAAACAGTTCCGGAAGAACTTCGAGCTGTCTTTGACGGATGAAAACATGCTCGAAATTTCCATCGAGGATGAAGATTACAGGCTCGCTTCGGAAATGGCAACGTTCATGCTTGATAAAGCGGACTCGATGTTCAACGCGTTCAAGACCAAGCAGGCCCGTCAGAGCCGTGAATACTTTGACAACCGAATAGAACTTTGCCTGAAGACGTTGGATTCTTTGCAGCAGGACTTTGTCAAGTTCCAGGCGGACAACAATTTTTATGAGCCTGAAGTCCAGATGGAAGCGACCATCAACTACTTGAGCACTCTCCAGACAGAACGTCAAAGTGTCGCAGTGGAAATGAATTACGAAAGTCAGTTGCGAGGAACGGATTCCAAACGTTACGGCGAACTTTCCAAGCGTTATAACTCGTTGAATACGGCGATCCATCAAACGCTCAACGGAAAGCAACAGTCGATGGGTTTGATTACTTTGAAGAAAAGTCCGCAGCTTGGCGCAGAATATATGCGCAAGCAAGAAGAAGTTAAGGTTCAGGCTGCTTTGTACAAGCTGCTTCGCCAGCAGAGCGAACAAATGCAGCTTGAAGAAGCGAAGAAGCTGACGAACTTGCACGTGCTTGAAGCTCCTTGGCCAAACGACAAAAAGGTTTCGCCACTCCGAGGTGCTTCTCTGATCTTTACGGTTTTTGTATCGATGCTTTTGGCGACGATTCTTTGCAACTTCATTGAACTTGTGAAATCCCAGAAGGGAACTGGTTCCTCGCTTGAAAAGGAATGGGCGACTTTTGTGGGATTCTTTAGAAGGAAGCGCGCGAACTAATGTTCGCATGGATTTCCGAATATCCTGAGACGACAGTCCTTGCCCTGATTGTGGTAGGGCTGTTGTTTTATGTCTGGAAAATGAAGAAGGACTTCTTTTCCCCTGCTTCGGTCTATATCTTTTTCCAGTGCATGACCCTTTCAATTGCCTATTTGCAGATGGACAAGGCGATGACGCCGTTCCATTTGAAGACTTGGGGCGTTTGGATTGGAGCTCTGGCTTCGTTTACGTCGGCATGCCTTTTGTACCAGTGGGTAGATTTCCAAAGAAATTCTCTGCAGAAAGAGCTTGAGGAAGATAGCTTTGAGAAAATACGGCGTTTTTATAATTGGAAGTGGCATTTTGTATTTGCCGGTGTAACGCTTGCGCTTTATTTGGCGGGTGTTTTTTCGATCATCCAGAATGTGGGAACGTTGATTCTTTTTTCGGGTAATCCGAGTTACTGGACTTCGCCAAAAATCAATTATGGAATTTCGGCGCATTTGTTTTCCAGTGCGCCGCTAGTCGCGATGCTTTTTGGCGTTGGCATGTTCAAGTCTGTGAATCCTTTCCGTTTGAGCCGTTGGATTTCTCGCGTGATTGCTCCGTCGATATGTGTGCTCAGTGTCTGTGCGTATCCGAGCCGTACATCGCTTTTTATGTGCGTGGGATTTTTGGCCATTCTGTTTAATTTTTTGCGTAAGAGAATCTCTGTACTCTTGATTGCTGCGTTTCTTGCTCTCGGTATTTCCGCTTTCGTGTTTGTGGCTTCGGCGCGGTCTCAGTATGCGGGGAGCAATTCGATGCAATCGATGACGATGGACATGGCGATGACGATGCCATACCGATACGTGGCAAACAATTATTGGAATTTGGATTATGCATTGAATCCACCTACCGATCGGGAAATTCATCCCTTTACTTATGGAATTGACTTTTTCTCTGGAATGCTCGATTACCTTCGCGTTTCCGGGTCACTAAAAAACAGTTTTGGCTGGGATGGCGTTTTTAATGAAAGCGTCCAAAAAATTCCTGGATATAATACTACAGGATATCTGTGGGAAGTCTATAAAGATTTCGGTTTGTTCGGCTGCTTTTTGGTTCCGTTCTTAGTCGGGTTGGCGTTGTCGGTGTTCTATGCCCGGTTAAAACGGCAGATGACAATACGCAGAGTGATGCTGTACGTGATGCTGATTTATTTTGTCGGATTCTGGTTTTTTATCGCTGGCTATAAACAGGGTATTTTTTGGGTGTGGGCGGTTATTCTTTGGGCGGTATCGACGCTTTGTGATTTACGCCCGAAAACGCTTTGCCCGGGCGAAGTAGATAAAGAGCAGAATGCTGAGAGCCGCGTCTCCGGTGAGTGCGAGAATCGGGATATGGCAGTAGGAAATGCCGAGGGCCGGTAGGCCAAAGACGGTGCCGGCGTTCAAGATTCCACCTAAAAAGATCAGGAAGACGTAAGTCCAGAGGCGCTTTTCCTTGAGCATGGTTGCGACGAGACTTACACGGGTCGCTTGGAAAATCAGAGAAAAGACGAGCGTCGAAAAGCTGAATGCGCCGAATGCGAGAAGCTCCGGGTTTGCATGAATCGGCGCTGCGAAAAAGAGCGTCTTGATGCAGAATTCGGGGATTGTCCAGGCGGGGGAACAGCAGATCGCGATGAAAGCCGTGAAAACGGCGATGTCCTTCAAATGGAATTTGTCGTCATGGACTTCGTGCTTGGTGACGAGCGAGGACGAAATGAAATTCACCATCAGCCCTGAAGCCAGGACGATTAATTTGTTTGCATAATTATAGGCTCCGAACATTTCACGCGGAGCAAAAACGTCCATGGCGTAGAGTCCAAGGGGCAAGTAGAGGAAGCTTGCAAGGCTCGAAAGGGCGAAGGGGAATGCCTTGGAAAGCATCAGTCGGATAAAGAGGATGCTCCGATGGGTGAATTTGAAAATGACCGGGCGAAGAGCCGCAGTCGCTCCGAATCCCCAAGCGGGGAGAGCCGCGAGAACCATGGAGAGGGCAATCCCTTCGATGCTTTCTATTTGGAGGAAGAAAAGTGAAAATCCCATGACGCTTGAATAGGAAATCGTATGCAGGATCTTCGCTACAAGCAGTTTTTTCCAGAATTTGCCGCAGATGAAATACCAGTCAAAGAATGCGTGTTGGAACAAAAGCCCGAAAGCCATGATGAATTCGCCACGGAATACTGGGTGGTTCCAGCGTACAAGGCACGCAAAAAGCATCATCAAGAGCATCGAACCGAACGTGAGAACGTACCGCAACTGGAACGCGGACGAAAGCATTTTCCCCTGCACGACCTTTTTTCCGAAGAAAGCGAGCAGGAGGGTTGCCGTTCCAAAATCGGCAAGAGCTGTGAAAATCGTATAATCGCTCTGGAGGATGCCGAAGTAAGCAAACGATACGTTTCCGAGGTTCTTCGCCATAAAATTGCTGACGAGAAACGCAACCCCTTGAATCAAAAGGTTGACCGCGGAAATGAAAACTCCGATGCGAATGGTACGAAAAGCGCTTGACACGCCCTTAAAATAATTGTTTCGCTCTCAAAAGAAATGCTTTTTTGTATTTTTGGCATTCGAAAACGCGAGAGTGGCGGAATTGGCAGACGCGCCAGACTTAGGATCTGGTACTTCGGTGTGTGGGTTCGACTCCCACCCCTCGCATCTTTTTTTAACCCCGAGTTTTTTCACTCATGGAGATAACATGACAGCTTCGATCAAAGAAACAAGCTCTACTACTCGCAACGTTGAAATTACGATTCCGCAGGAAGCCCTGAAGGCTCCGTTCGAAAGGAAAGTGACGCATTACCGCAAGGAAGTCCAGCTGAAGGGTTTCCGCGCTGGCAATGTTCCTCGCAACATCATCATCAACCGTTTCGGTAAAACGATCCGTGGGGAAGTGATCGAAGAATTGATGAACTCCACCTTGAGCGAAGAACTCAAGAAGGCGAATATCATTCCGGTTTCCCGCGTGAAGGTCGAAAACTTTAAGGATGACGAGCAGGCAGATATTACGTTCACCGCTATCGTCGAAGTCGATCCGGAAATTGAAATCAAGGATTACAAGAACCTCGGCATCACGGTTCCGGCTGTTGTCGTTTCGGAAGAAGAAGTGAAGTCCGAAGTCGAACGCGTGCTCCAGATGTATTCTACCGCAGAATCCGTGGATCGCGAATCCAAGAAGGGCGACGTTGTTGTCGGTAACTACCTCGAAGTGAAGATCGACGGCGAAAACAAGGAAATTCCGGAAGACCGCGAATTCCGTTCTCTCCTTGGTGAATCGGCTTCTCCGGGATTTGACGAAGGCCTCACCGGCACGAAGAAGGGTGAAACGAAGGACATCCACTTTGTGTACCCGCAGGACCACAAGGACGAACAGTTCCGTGGCAAGACGGCTGACTTCAAGGTGGAAATCACCGACGTCCGCGAGATCCACGCCCCGAAGATGGACGAGGAATTCTTTAAGAAGGTTGGCGTAAAGGACGAAGCTGAACTGAAGGACAACCTCCAGACGAGCCTCCTCAACAACAAGAAGAACTCTCTCAAAAACAAGGCTGTGAACGAAGCGATCGACAAGCTCATCGAAGCGAACCCGTTCGACGTTCCGCATTCTCGCGTCATCGATCTCATCAAGTACACGCTCAAGCGTAATGCTGGCACGAACGAAGACATCGAACCGTCTGAAGAACAGCTCAAGACTCTCGAACCGGAAGCTGTCCGCGAAATCAAGAAGCACCGCATTCTCGAATTTATCGCCAACGCTGAAAAGCTCAAGCCGACTCAGGCTGCTGTCGATGCTCGCATCGAAGAAATCGCCAAGGCTTACGGCGTGGACGCCAAGTCCTTGAAGGACCACTTCCGCCAGTCCGGTCGTTCTGTCGCTCTCCGCGAAGAACTCCGCATTGAACTTGCCGAAAATCTGATCGTCGGCATTCAGCAGGAAGAAGAAGCCAAGTAACTTTTTAGGGGAAAATTCATGGTCATTCCAACAATCATTGAAAACACCGGTCACGGTGAACGCGCTTACGACATTTATTCGCGTCTTCTCAAGGAACGTATCATTTTCTTGGGTACGCCGATCAATGATGAAGTCGCAAATAATGTGATGGCGCAGATGATCTTCTTGGAATACGAGAATCCCGAGAAAGACATCACTTTGTACATCAACAGCCCGGGTGGCTATGTGTCGGCGGGTCTTGCTATCTACGATACGATGCAGCATATTCGCCCGAATGTGGCGACGATCTGCGTCGGTGATAGCATCTCTATGGCGGCAATCCTTCTTGCATCGGGAACGAAGGGCAAGCGTTATGCTCTCCCGCATTCCCGCATTATGCTGCACCAGCCTTCGGGCGCGGTAACCGGTCAATCGACCGATATCCAGGTGCATGCGAAGGAACTTGTTCGCACGCGTGAAATGCTCACGAAGATCATCGCGGAACACTCCGGTCGTTCGATCGATGAAGTCCGTGAAAAAACCGAACGCGACTTCTTCCTCACTCCGGAAGAAGCTCTTGAATTCGGCGTCATTGATGAAATCTTCAAGCCGCATAAGGCGTAAGTGAAATCACGAGCATAAAGGCTGATTCGATGTATAAAAACGGAAAGAACCATACTCAGATTACCTGCAGTTTTTGCGGAAAGCCTGCGGAACAGGTCGCGAAGATGATTTCTGGCGCGAACGTCCACATTTGTAACGAATGTGTGTCGGCGTGCTACAATCTTCTTTTGGACGACTTTGCGAAAGAGGCTTCCAAGGCTCGTGCGGAAACCGCTCAGGCTCCGCTCCCGACTCCGAAGGAATTGAAGGCTCACTTAGATGAATTCGTCATCGGTCAAGACGATGCGAAGATGGCTCTCTCTGTGGCTGTATACAACCATTATAAGCGTTTGCGTTACCAAGACGTGAATGCTGGGAAAAAGGAAAAGGACGACGTCGAAGTGGAAAAGTCGAACCTGCTCTTTGTCGGTCCGACGGGTAGCGGTAAGACTCTCCTTGCTCAGACGCTTGCCCGATTCCTGAACGTTCCGTTTTCCATTGCGGACGCTACCGTTTTGACGGAAGCGGGATATGTCGGCGAAGATGTGGAAAATATCCTCGTCCGTCTTCTGCAAGCTGCGGATTACGACGTGGCTCGTGCAGAACGCGGCATCATCTTTATCGATGAAATCGATAAGATCGCCCGTAAGACTGCGAACCCGTCGATTACCCGTGATGTTTCCGGAGAAGGTGTTCAGCAGGGTCTTTTGAAGATTCTCGAAGGCACGACGGCACAGGTTCCGCCGAAGGGTGGACGTAAGCATCCGGAACAAAGTTTAGTACAAATTAATACACGCAATATTCTGTTTATTTGCGGTGGCGCTTTCGAAACTCTTGATAAGATTATCGCGCACCGTGTGAACCAAGGCGGAATGGGCTTTGGCGCGGACATCCGTTCGGAAAAGGACAATTCCTTGTCGAAGCTCTTTAAGCTTCTTGAACCGGATGATTTGATTCGCTTCGGTCTCATCCCGGAACTCGTCGGCCGTTTGCCGGTTGTGGTTTCCTTGGAAGAATTGGATGCAAATGCTTTGAAGCGCATCTTGACGGAACCGAAGAACGCCATCGTGAAGCAGTATGTGAAGCTCTTCAAGATGGACGGTATCGAGCTGTCCTTTACGGATGACGGTATTTCTGAAATCGTCAATTTTACGATGGAACGCAAGACAGGTGCTCGCGGACTCCGCTCGGTGGTGGAACGTACCCTGCAGAAAGCGATGTATGAACTGCCGGGCTCGAAGACAAAGAAGCTCGTGGTGGATGCCACGCTTGTTAAGAAAGCTCTGTCGCAAGGCGATAAGAAAAACGTCGCCTAAGGATTTTGTTTGAAAAAATCGATCCCTGATACTGAAAATTTGCTTGAGACCGTTGCACTGGATTTGTCTCATGATTTTCCATTGCTCCCGTTGCGTGACGCTCTGGTGACTCCGGGTTCTTCGACGCGTGTTCTTGTGGGACGTGAAATTTCCCAGAATGCGCTCCAGGCCTCTCGCGCCTATCACGATTTGATCCTGCTCGCTTTGCAGCCGGATCCGGATAAGGAAGCGGTATCTCCAGAAGATTTGCCGCTCGTGGGGATGCTTGCCCATGTGCAGTCGGTTTTGCCGCTTCCGAACGGTTGCTGGCGTGTTCTTTTGGAAGGGGTCGTCGTGGTGGACCTTGTCCATCCGGAAAAGCTTGACGAACGCAATTATTTCTCCTCGAAGATTTCTCTGCGCCTTTATCCTTCTGTCGATGAATCCCTGACGAAGCTTGTGCTTGCGGAAGGCGTTCGGCTGTTTGAACAGTATGCGGACGTGCAGAATCTTTCGGTGGATATCGTTGCCGATGTGAAGTCGAAGGGAGAAGCCTTTGCGACTTACATGGCGATGCTTCCGTTTGTGCGCATTTCCCCAGCCCAAAAGCAGAAGGCTTTGGAGCAGGAAACCTTGGACGGCCTAGGCCGTACGATCAACGCCTATTTGCAGGCGGCTCTCGATGCAGAACGCGTTGTGGAACATGTGCGTGATGACGTGCAGCAGAAAATGCAGCAGAATCAGAAGGACTGGTTCATCAGCGAACAGATCCGTATGCTGCAGAATGAAATTTCGGACGGCGATACCGACGAAGTGGAAAAGCTTGTGCAGAAAGTGAAGGAGAAGCACTTCTCCAAGGCAATCCAGGAAAAGCTTGACGAAGAATTTGCCCGCATGCGTTTGATGCAGCCGGCAAGTCCCGAATATGCGGTGTCCCGCAACTACATTGATTGGTTCCTCGCCATTCCTTATGGCGTTTATACGGATACCGATCTCGACCTGAAAAAGGTCAAAAAAAATTTGGATTCGAAACATTTTGGTCTCGACAAGGTCAAGGAACGTATCCTTGAATACGTCGCTGTACTCAAACAGACCAAGGCGGAAAACAAGGCTCCGATTATTTGCCTTGTGGGTCCTCCGGGCGTTGGCAAGACAACGCTTGTGCGTTCGATAGCGGAATCCCTTGGCCGTAACTTTGCCCGTGTGACTCTTGGCGGTGTTCAGGACGAAGCGGAAATCCGCGGTCACCGTCGCACGTATATCGGTTCCATGCCGGGCCGTTTTGTGCAGGCTTTGCGCCATGCGAAGTGCATGAACCCGGTCATTTTGCTCGACGAAATCGACAAGATGGGCAACGATTACCGTGGCGATCCGGCGAGTGCGATGCTCGAAGTTTTGGATCCGGAACTCAACCCGGAATTTGTGGACCACTTTATGGAAGTGGGACTCGATTTTTCGAAGGTGCTGTTCATTGCGACCGCAAACTCCGAAGCGACGATTCCGGCTCCTCTCGAAGACCGTATGGAAGTGGTTCGTTTGCCGGGCTACTATCCGCATGAAAAGCTTTCGATTGCGAAGGATTACCTCGTTCCGAAGGCGCTCAAGAATTGTGGCGTGGAAGACAAGGATTCCATCGTTTTCGACGATGATTCGATCAAAACGATTTTGCGCGAATACACCCGTGAAGCGGGCGTGCGTGAACTCGAACGCATGGTGGAAACCATTGTGCGCAAGCGTGTGAAGGAAACGCTTATGGGCAAGTCGGGTAAGCTTTCGCTCACCCCGAAGCTCGTGGAAAAGTATCTTGGCGTTCCGCGCTTCTTGAGCAACCGTTTGCCGCAGCCAGGGCATTTTGGTGTCATCACGGGCCTTGCCTGGACATCGGTCGGCGGGGAAATCCTTTTAATTGAAACGAAACTGCTCTCGGGCCGTGGAAATTTGCTTTTGACGGGTAAGCTCGGCGACGTGATGAAGGAATCTGCGCAGATCGCTTTGAGCCTTGTCCGTGAAAGACTTTTGCGTTTTGACATTGACCCGGCGATGGTTCGCAAGACGGATATTCACATTCACGTTCCGGAAGGCGCTGTACCGAAGGACGGTCCTTCTGCGGGTATCGCCCTTACGCTTTCGCTGCTTTCCGCGTTTACAAGAACTCCGGTTTCGCCGGATATCGCTTTTACGGGCGAAGTGAGCCTTTCCGGCGACTTGCTCCCGATCGGCGGTTTGAACGAAAAGGCTTTGGCGGCTGTGGATGCAGGCGTGAAAACGCTCTACTTGCCGAAGCAGAATGAAAAAGATATTGTTGAATTGCCTACGACTGCAAAGAAAGGCCTGAAGATTTATACGAAAGAACACATCGACGATTTGATTTCTATTCTTTTCCCGAAGGCCAAGAAAAAAGCGGTGCGGGCAAAGAAGGAAAAAAATGTCTGAGCGTACTTTAGAAGAAATGCGCGTTGCTTACGAAGCTTTGGAAGCTCGGATTGCAGACGCTTGCAAACAAAGTAATCGTCCAAGAGAAAGCGTTCTCTTGGTGTGGGTCTCCAAATTCCATCCGCTGGAAGCTGTAGAAAATGCTCTGCAGCTCGGTGCGACGGATTTCGGTGAAAACCGTGTCCAGGAAGCCGTGGAAAAGTTCTCGGTCAAACGTCCGGGCGTGCGCTGCCATGTGATTGGCCCGGTGCAGTCGAATAAGCTGCGCCATGCGGCAACTGTTGCGGATTGCATTCATTCCGTCGCCGATGTCAAATCGGTGCTAAAGCTCGAACGCATTTGCGGCGAACTTGATAAGACTCTCGATATTCTGTTCCAGGTGAATACTTCGGAAGAAGATACGAAGAGCGGCGTTTCGATGGCAGAAGCGGAACAGTTCTTGCTTTCTCTCCCGGAAGCTCCGCATTTGCATTACAGAGGCCTGATGACCATCGGTAAAAATACGGGTGTCGCGGAAGATTCTCGTGAAGGTTTTGCCTTTTTGCGCCATTTGCGCGATAAAATGCTCGCCCGTGGCGGCGTCTTTAAGAATTTTACCGAGCTTTCGATGGGAATGACCGGGGATCTCGAAGTCGCAATCGAAGAAGGCGCGACGATGATTCGCGTGGGAACGGCCCTTTTTGGGGAACGCGTTTACCCGCCCAAGATTTAGTTTTCTAGTTTTAAGGCGAAAAAGGGGCTTGGAAAAACCTTGCGCCTTCCTTTCGCGTTTTCTTTTTAATCATTGAGAAGGATATATGCCAAATCGTGTTGTTATCGGATCCCAGTGGGGTGACGAAGGAAAAGCCAAGATTGTTGATTTTCTCACGCTTGACGCAAACGTAATCGTTCGTTTCCAGGGTGGCGCTAACGCTGGCCATACCGTTGAAGTGGGCGACAAGAAGTTCGTCTTCCATTTGATCCCGTCTGGCATCATGCACGAAAACAAGCTTTGCGTGATCGGTAACGGCGTCGTTCTCGATCCGATCCAGACCTTGGCCGAAATTGAAGACCTCCACACGAAGGGCATTCAGAATCCGGAAGACCGTCTTGTGATTGCGGACAACGCTCATGTCGTTCTCCCGTATCACACGGCTCTCGACAAGGCGAAGGAAAAGAAGGCGGGGAAGGCCGCTATCGGTACCACGGGTCGTGGCATTGGTCCGTGCTACAGCGACAAGGTGAATCGTATCGGTGTGCGAGTCGGCGACTTGATGGATGAACGCGAACTCCGTCCGCGCGTCGAAGCCATGGCCAAGATTCACAATGAAGAATTCCGCGTGATGTATGACGTTCCGGAAATTGATCCGGAAAAGGTAATCCGCGATTACCTTGAACTCGGTCAGAAGATTAAGCCGTTCGTGCGAGATGTGAGCGCGGTCCTTCACCAGGCTTTGAAGGAAGGCAAGCATTTGATTTTTGAAGGCGCCCAGGGCACGATTCTCGATGTCGACCAGGGTACGTACCCGTATGTGACTTCGAGCAACACGGTTGCTGGTTATGCCAGCTGCGGTGCCGGCGTCGGCCCGACGGCGATTGACCAGGTTGTCGGCGTGGTCAAGGCTTATACGACCCGCGTGGGTAACGGTCCGTTCCCGACGGAACTTTTGGACGAAACGGGTGACAACCTTCGCAAACTTGGCAACGAATACGGCGCTACCACGGGTCGTAACCGTCGTTGCGGTTGGTTTGACGCTCCGGTCGTTCGCAAGGCTGCCCTCGTGAACGGTTTGACCCACCTCGCTATCACAAAGCTTGATGTTCTCGACTCGTTCGACGAAATCAAGGTTTGCACGCATTATGAATGCGATGGGGAAAAGATTGATATCTTCCCGAATCAGCTTTCCAAGATCGGCCGTTGCAAGCCGGTTTATGAAGTGCTCCCGGGTTGGAAGCAGGATACGACGAAGTGCAAGACCTGGGACGAACTCCCGGAAAATGCAAAGAAGTATCTTGAAGAAATATCGAAGCTCGTCGGTGTGAAAATCGGGATGGTTTCAATCGGTGCGCATCGAGACGAAAGCATCGTCATCGATCTCAAGTAATTCGATTAGGAGGACGTTTATGGCGGACGAAAACAGCATTGAACTTTTGAAGGGAGTGGACCTTTTTTCGGAACTCTCGGAAGATCAATTGTCTCAGTTGGCGTCGCTCGTCATTACGAACGATTACGGGCGCGACGAAACGATCATTCTGGAAAAGGATGAATCGACGCGAGCTCTATTCTTGATTGCGGATGGCGAAGTTAAAGTCTACGTGACGGGTACCGATGGAAAGGAAACAATCCTTACGCTCCTGTCGCGTGGAGACTCTTTTGGCGAAATGTCTTTGATCGACGGCGAACCTAGGTCCGCTTCGGTCAAGGCTGTTCAGCCGACTAAAGTGCTGATCATTCGCCGAGAACACTTCTTAGAACTTTTGAGAACGACACCGGAACTCGCTACGGGCTTGCTCATGCAGATGAGCCGTCGTCTTCGCAATGCCAATCGCCAGATAGGTTCTCTTGCAACGATGTCTGTGTACGGACGTGTGGCAGGAACGATCTTGAGCTTGATTGAAGATCGCGGCGTCCGTATTCACGGTCGCAACGGTGAAATGGTAACGGTGATCCGTAACCGTCCGACGCAGCAGCAGTTTGCGGAAATGTCCGGTACGACGCGTGAAACCGTGAGCCGTGTGTTCTCGACGTTATCCCGCAATGGAACGATTTCGCTGATGGGCAAGGATCTGGTGATTTCGGAAGAAAGCAAACTTCACGATTTGAACCCGAAGGACTAGTATGGAAGGTCAGCCGGGCAAGGAAAATTTCATTCACCGTATTCTTCGGACGAAGCCTTGGGCTTACGCGCTGCTTTTGCTGGCGGTCGTACTTATTTTGTGCGCAGTCGTTTTCGATAAGATTGCGATGCCGATTGTGGCACGTTCCTATGTCGAAGAAAAGACAGTCCCGGCACTTGAAGGCTTGGACAGCTTGACCGCTGTTCAGAAGGCGACGGAAGCGGGCTTTAACGTTCTCTTTGCCAAGGAACGTGAATACAGCAAGACCTATGACGTGGATCTCGTGATGCGTCAGAATCCGCTCGCCGATCAGAAGTCGAAGCCGGGTCGCACCATCCATTTGACGATTTCCGATGGCTTGCACCAGTTTACGGTTCCGGATCTCTTTGACAAGAACGGTTCGGAAGCGGTTGTCGCAATTGAGAAGGCCGGCTTGAATATGGGTCTCACATTCTCTATGCCGCATACAAATGTCAAAAAGGGCAAAGTCGTTCGCACGAATCCTTCGGAAGGTTCCTTGGTGCACAAGGGCGATACGGTGGACGTGTTCCTTTCTTCGGGCCCGAATGGGGCGAAGGTGGAATTGCCGGAAGTCGTTGGAAGTCGTTTGACGGAGGCTCTTTCGAACTTGCGCTTGGCCGGTTTTATTATCGGCAAAACGGAACGTCGTAAAAATTCCGGAGAACAGTCCGGTCGGGTTTTGAAACAGGATCCTGCTGCGGGTTCTGTCCTTTCGGCGGGCTCCCGTGTAAATCTTGTCGTTGCGGAGTAAGGGAATTTCATGCGTCTGAAGCTTCTCGCATTTTTTTTGCTGAGCTTAGCCATTGTAGCCTGTAGCGGTTCGAAACAGGTCGCGGTGCGGCAGGCGCCTGCAAATTCGACGCAAGAAGAAGCGAAGAAGCCGCGTTACCCGGTCAAAATGGACAGTGCGGAACTTTTGCGTTTGCAGATAGCGCACAGTTCCTATTTGCGCGCTCTCGCTTTGCAGAATCAAGGGGAATATGCGCTTGCGGAACAGTTTATGCGCCATGCGTATGAAGCGGATCCGGAAAACCGCTATTTGGCTTTCTCCGTTTTGGAATTGATGAAAATGCGCGGAGGCTCTGCAGAAGCGGCAGCCCTTGCAGAAAAAGCCAAAAATTTGAAAGGCAAGCGGACGAGCAATCAGTACGCGCTTTTAGGGCGCGTGTATAGCGAACAGTCGAACCTGGACAGTGCGCTTGTCTATTATAAGAAGGCACTCGATTCGAGTGACCAGAACGTTCACGCCGCATACGAATATTCTTTGCTGCTTGAAATCGTTCACAATTACGATGAACTGATTCGCGTTTATGGAATCCTTTTGCCGCAGATTGGATATCCGCAGTCGATGCTCGAACGCCAGATTTCTCTGCTTGCGAATGCGAAAAAGGATTCGGCGTTGGCGGACCTTTTTGGGGAAGCCTATGAAGCCCGCGGGGACCGCATCTTTTTGGAAAATCAGATCCGTCTGCTGTTTGGCATGAAACGCTTTGAAGAAGCGGTGGGGCGTGTGAATGAATTCCGCGCGGATTCGGCTTTTGCAGATGACTCCCTTTCGATCGCCTTTTTGACGGCAGCTTATATCGGGCTCAATCAGGATTCCGTGATGGTGGATTCCTTGAAGGAAATTTACAAGCGTCACCCGGATAGACTTCACGTTTTGATGAATCTCGCCCTGCTAGAAACGAAACTCGAAAAGAAGGACCAGGCTTTGGTTCACTGGAAGCGCCTTTCGACAGCGGATAAGTATGCGGCAAGTGCCTATGGCATGCTCAGCGCCTATGCGATGGAAGATAAGGATTCCGTCAAGGCTTTGGAATATTTGGAAAAGGCTTATGAACATGAGCCTATCGCTTATCGCAACGCATTGCTTGTGCGCTATGCGAATGCAAAGGCTTATCAGAAGGCTTACAAGGTTTTAGACAAAGCGTTGCTTCCTAGTCCGAAACTGGATACTCTCCGCGCCAAGGTGCAGGAATCGGGCGACTTGGAAGAGCTTCGCAAATTCGATGCGGCGGCGACCCTCGACGTGGCGAGCGTGCATTATGAATACGGCTCCTTCTTGCAGATGAATGCGGAAGAACTGGAACGCTCTCCGACGACTCCGGAAAAATTGGACGAGGCGAAGCTTTACCGTAAAAAAGCGGACGACCATTATTTGGAAGCGGCCAAGATCGGCGGTGAATCGCAGAACCTGCTCTTTGCCTACGGTTCGAATCTTTTGATGCTCCAGCAGATCGATTCCGCGATTGTCGTCTTCAAGAAGATTTTTGAAAAGTATCCGCAAGATGCGATGGCGAAGAATCACTTGGGCTATTACCTCGTGGACTTGAATCGCAACGCTGAAGAATTGAAATGGGGAAGCTCCCTGATCGATGAAGCTTTGAAATTGAGTCCGTCGAATGTGGCATATATGGATTCGAAGGGTTGGGCTTTGTATCGCTTGGGCAAGTATCCGGAAGCGTTAATGATGATGGAACAGGTGGAAACAGCGGAAGATTCGCTGAAGGAAATGTTCTACCAGGATACTTCGATTTATTCGCACCTCGCCGCAATCTGCCAGGCGCTTTCTTTGAATAAGCGAGCTTTGGATTATTACCAGCGCGTTCTGAATATCGATCCGAAGAATGAAAATGCGAAGAAGCAGATTGAAGTTTTGAAGCAGGCGATTCAAAAATCCAAAGAAGAAGAGTCTGTGGAAAAGCTTGCCGAGGACGCAAAAACAGAACCTGCAAACGAACCCGCCAAGGTTCCTGCTGCAGAAAAGGATTCCGGTAAAACGCCTTGAAAAAGTTCTTCCCTTTACTCGCGATCTTTGCTCTTGCTTGGATGTTTATCGGTTGCGGACCGCGTTTGGCAAAGGGACCCGCAGAATCTTTGGAAGTGCACCTTCCGGACAGTCTCAAGGCAAAATTCTCGATTGAAGTGAACGATTCCGTGGAAGGTTCGCATTCGCTTTCGGGCGTTTTGTTTGCGGTGCCGTACAAGCGTTATCGCATGGAATTTTCGGGGCCGATGGGCATTGGCGTCGCTTCTGTTCTGTGGAGCGATACAGGTTGGACCTTGACGGTTTCGACGCAAAAGACTTATGCGGTCGGCAAGGGCTACGTACTCGGTGGATTTGCTGGGATTCCGGTCTTTGACATTCACCAGATTGCGGCTTTCTTCTGGGGAGTCACTTTGCCCCACGGCGGAACGATCGATTCAACTCTGGATTCTTTAGAGAATCAGAAAATCTACGGGACAAATGCCTTTGGAATGCCTTTTGTGGCGACGCGGAATGCGGACGGTCGCATTGTGGAACTTTCTCAAGGGCCGGAACGCTTGGAATTTGTCGATTATGCAGAATTTGGAACTTTAGTGGCGCCTGCGGAAACGCGTGCTTATCGAGAAGGACGAAACGTACTTTCCATTCGCATTAAAAAGGTCCAAACGGATGCGGAATGGGGAAGCGGTACGTGGCGCCTGCCGGTTCCCGAAAATTATCAACTTTTGAAAGATTAGGATTTTGTAGTTTTTGAATATGAGACGTTTTTTCTTTTTCGCCTGGCTCGCCCTTTTTGCGTCTTCCTTTGCGGTGGACACGCTTGAAATTTTTGCGTTGCGTGTGCAGTTCTTGCAGGAATCTCCGGACAATTCCTTGACGACGGGAACGGGTCGTTTTGACTCGGACAGTGATACTTCCAATGCGAACTACAGCTTGGATCCGAGCGGTCACCGTGCGAGTGCCGCGTACTGGCAAAAGCATTTTGATTTTGCAAATAATTATTACAAGGCGGTGAGCAACGGAAACCTGGTGATCAAGGCTCGAATTTTTCCGAGTGGAGAGCCTTATACCGTTGACCATTACATTATCGATTACAACCGTACCGCCAAAAAGAAAGGCGAAAAGACCGCGGAGTTTGATGAAGCCCGTAGCCGTGACTACATGAATTTTATTTGGGACGCGGTCACTGAAGCGAACCAGTCGAAGGATACGCTTGACAATCCGTTTATCGTTCCGCAGTCCAAGAATTCGAATACCAAGCGAGCCTTTATGATTATTCATGCGGGCGCGAGCCGTTTGCTCGACGGCGGCAGCATGGGAACGAATAATGCGGATACCCAAGGCGATTTTATGGACGTCTATGTGACGCAGAATTTTTGGAGCTATCTCGATTCGACGGATACGACCCGAAACTGTGCCAAGGATTTGAATGGCATGATCATTCCGAATGCGACGTTCGATACGCTGAAGACGATGATGGTGACGAGCGAAACCGCTTCGCAGGATGGTTTGAACTGGGGCATTAACGGGACAATCGTTTACCAGATCGGTCGAGAACTCGGCATGCCGAATACCTATGATGTGGTGCAGGGAATTTCCCGTTTGGGCTATTTTGATGTGATGGACTTTGCCGGTTACAATGCGGGCAACGGCTTTTTTCCTGTTTTGCCTTCTGCATGGGTGCGTTCTTACATGGGCTGGACGAAGCCTGTGACGGTTTATCCGCCGAGCTCGGGTTCGATGACGGAGAATATCGTGGCGGCGGGCTCTGGAAACGGAACGGAAGTGGTGAAGGTTCCGCTTTCTTCGAATGAATATCTGTTGATTGAAAACCGGGAGCGTTCGCTGGGCGATTCGGCAAGGATTGCTGTTTCGTATGTGCCGGCTTCGGATGTGGCAGCGGAAGCGGATTATGAAATCGTGACGAAGGTTTACCCGGTCGATAGTTTGCACGTTGCCTTTGAAGACAGCACTTGTGATTCGAAGGGGAAGAATTGCGTGAAGAACAAGAAGAAGCTGAACGGTGTGATTGTGAACCTTTCTTCTTTTGACGCGGGAATTCCTTCGAGCGGCATCGCCGTATGGAAGGTGAACGATTGGTATTTGAGGGAAGGCTTGCCCTATGGCGTTACGAACTTCTGGGGCGGCGATACGGTGCGCGATCACCAGTATGGCATTATGCTTGCGGAAGCGGACGGCATTCTTTCGATCGGTAAAACGTTCAAGAATGCGCTCGGCCAGGATACCTATGATTACGGTTCCGGTTCGGATTTGATTCCGCATGTGCGGCAGGGTAAAGATTCGCCAAAGGATACGGTCTGGTCGATTAAACCTTCGGGCTACGGCAACACGGCGACGACAACAGGCGGCTATACGGGCATTACCGTGACCGCGAAAAAGGCGAAGGGTTATCACAAGGAAAAAACGGCGAACGCTTTTATGGGCGATAGCGTGGTGAACTTTGCCGCCGCTTCGATTCCGGTGACGATTTCCTGGGCTTCGAATTCTTTGATTTCCGGCTCCGAGTTCCCGAAGAATGTCGGTTTGAATGCGGCTGTCCGTGGCGCAGTGGCGCTCGATTATCCGGAAGGCATGGCGGTCGGTGAAGGCGAAAAGTTGATCGTCTTTGGCGCGGCGGACGGAACGCTTCAGGTGATGACGGCTTCGGGAAGCGCTTTGATGGAAAGCGATACGACCGTCAAGACGTCGATCCTTTCGAATGCGGATTCGACAGAAATGGTTTCGCTCTACCGCTTGGGAAGCTCTTATGGAAATCTCATCGGCATAGCAGCGGTGAAGGATTCCGTGTTCAGCTTGCATCAAAAGAAAGGTCTCGTTCGCACCGTGCTTTCCTCTGCAATCGATCAGGTTCAGTATGACCGCGAACTCGCTTCGCTGAAGGCGCCTGTAATCGGGCCGATGATTCGAAACGGTTACGTCTATGCCGCGGACTCGAACAAGCTTTACCGCTTCAAAACTTCGAACCTTTCGAAAGTGGAATCCTTTAACTTGCCGCAAAACTTTATTCCGCATGATATGGCGCTTTGCCCGGACGGGGAATCGGACAATATCGCTCTCGTCGGTAGGAATGCAGAAATGGCGCTGTACAAAGGCGATGAAGGCCGTGTGCAAAAGCTCGCCTCTCCGAAGATTGCGAATCAGAATTGGATCAGCGTGAAAAAGCAGAGCTTCCGCGTTGCGTGCTCGGACTTTGACCGCGACGGCCGTTCTGAAATGTTTGTGCTCGGCAGTCGCGGCTATGCGACGATGGTCCGAGCAAACGATTCCGCAACGGTCCTCTTTGCTCCGCGTTCCTTGAAACGTGGAAACGATGGAAAAAACGCTTTGGATGAAGAAACCTCTCCGATTGCCATTGGCGACGTGAATGGCGACGGTTATCCGGATGCGGTCTTTGTCGGTTACAATTTGGTTTATGCTCTCGACCGTTCGGGCGTTGTGCTTTCGGGCTTCCCGGTGACGGTAACGAAGAATTTGCCGGAGTATTCCTTCCTTTCGGATCCGCTGGTGATGGATGTAACGGGGGATTCGCTTCCGGAAATTCTCATTGGAACGAATGGTGGCATGCTGATGGCGTTTAATTCCAAGGGCAAGGCTGTGACAGATGGCTTCCCGATTTCGGCGGGCAACTTTGAATATGGCGAAACGGTTTACCCGATGACGTTCTTTGTGGACAAAACGATGGATTCGCTTTCGACGCCTCAGGTTTATGCGTTCCAGCGCCATTCCGCTTCGGGATATAACCTGGCAAAGGCTTCGACGGATTCGGACGTGATGGCAAGATCCTGGAGCATTCCGGGGGCTGGTTATGAACGCTCGAACTTCTTTGACGCTTCGAAGCTTCCGGAACCTGTGGCGAGCGATTCTGTGGAAAGCATTGAAGAATTCTTTGTGTATCCGAACCCGGTGCGCGGAGGTGTCGCGAATGTGCGTTATACGCTCGGCATGAATGCAAAGTCTACGACACTTGAATTTTACGACATCACGGGCCTTTGCGTTTTTTCGAAGAAACTTGGGGCTGCTAGCAAGGGCGCAAATCAAGCAGACCAGTTGGACATTTCTCGCTTGGGCAGTGATGTTTACACGGCGCGTTTGAAGGTGAAGTTCACCTCGGGCAAAAAGAAAGAAAAGCTCTACCGCGTAGGCGTTGTCCGCTGACGGAGGTGCAAGATGCGCAACTGGAAATTCAAAGTCGCCGCCTTTGTTCTTGTAAGCATGCTTGGCGCCTGTTCTTCTCCGACGAACGGGGAAACGGGCGGCTTGGATTGCCCGGAATGCGACATCAAAACGAGTTCCGCTTCGAACACGAGTTCTTCGATGGAAACGTCTTCGGGTTCTAACAGTTCTTCGGGTTCAAACACATCCTCGAGCTCGGTAACGCTGTTCGTTTCTTGGATTAAAACTTCTGAATTTTCGGTTTCGCAAACGGAAATTACCCAAGCCGATTACGAAGCTTTGATGGGAACGCTTCCGACGCAGATGGCAAAAGCTAAAGGCGATTCTTTTCCGGTTTCGAATGTGAGCTGGTACGATGCTGTTCTTTTTGCCAATGCGTTTTCCAAACATTTAGGACTCGACACCGCTTATTCTTATACCTCAGTGAAAGCGGGGAATAAAATTGTGGGACTCCGGACGGACTTAGAAGCGAACGCCGTTCGGCTTCCGACAAAAGCGGAATGGCAGGTGGCTGCTCGTGCGGGGTCTTTGGATACTTATTACTGGGGCACGGCAAAAGCTTCGGATTATGCACAGTACAACAATTTGACGGATGCGTATCAGCTTGTGGGGCAAAAGTTGCCAAACGCCTGGGGACTTTATGACGTTTCCGGAAATGTTGCCGAGTGGACAAACGATACGGCTCTCTGCGGCGGAAATTGGACGTCGGTAGCGAAGGAAATCGCTTTGGACGCCTATGAAAAACATCTTCCGGATTACGCTTCGACAACGACCGGCATCCGTGTTATTCTTATTTCAAAGAACGAACCATGATCACTTTTTCGAATGCTCTCCGGGAATCGATGCCGAAGACTCTTTCGAGCCTTCCGCTTCTTTCGATTGCCATTTTGGATTATAAAGATGAACTCGCAGTGAAGAACAAAGCCTTTGCCTTGTTCTGCGAAAAGAACGGTTTACCGTCGCCGGAAGAAGTGATCGCAAGCCCGCTTCCTAGAAATTACCGCACAACGACCAAACGCCGCGCCATTTTTGAAAACGGTGAATTCTCTTTGGCATTTGGCGAAGACGATCGTTCGGAATATGCGGAACCCCTTGAACCGGAAGAACATCTCGCCATTTACAAGCTCGTCGAAGGCTATTTGAAAAAGCCGGTTTTTAAGGCTCTTGCCGAAGCGATGAACTGGCTGATTATTCGAGGCTCTTACAAGCGTCGCACGGTCATCTTTAACGTGCATGAGATGAACGCTTCTGTGGTGCGCAAGTTGAAGCTCATGGGCGAACATTTGACCGCCTCGGAGCTCGGCGTTTTTTCGGCTCACGTTTACTTTGACCCGACCTGTTCCGACTACTATCTGGAAGCCCGACGTCCGACGAACGCGCTTGCGTTCAAAACGCTTTACGGCCCCAAGGATCTTTCGCTTGACTTGGGCGATATCCGTTTGAAGTATCCGGTTACAGGCTTTAGCCAGATCAATGAATCGCAGATTCCGAATCTGCTTTCGAAGGCAAAGGAACTTTTGCAACCGAATGCGGAAGAGCACATGCTTGATCTCTACTGCGGTTATGGACTTTTCTCTCTTGGCATCGGCAAAAATGCGAAGTCCACTTTTGGTGTGGAATGGGAAGGTCCTTCGATTGAATACGCGAAGAACAGTGCGCGATTCCTGAAACGGATGAATGCGAAATTCCTCGCGGGAAAAATCGACGCCGAATTTGTGGAAAAGAAAATTCCGAAGTTTCGCGAACCGGAAGTCATTCTACTGGATCCGCCGCGCAAAGGCGTGGAACAGGGCGTGATTTCGGCTCTTGCCAAAAGGAATCCGAAACGCGTTCTGCATGTGTTCTGCGGTACGGATGAAATACCGCGTTCCGTGAACCAGTGGCGCATGGCCCATTATCAAGTTTCGAAAATTCAACCGCTGGATCTTTTTCCGGGAACTCCGCATTTGGAAACGGCTGTCTTGATGACGAAAGCGGATGTGCGAAAGTAAACGCTGACGTAAAAGCCGGAAAGGAATTGCGCGATGCGTTGCCCTTAAACGAATTCGGCGTCAATGGGTTACCTTCGGGGAACAGGAATTTATTTTGTGCGTATTCCGCAAAAAAGGCTGCCCGGAGGGCAGCCTTGAACTTTAAATGCGAATTTCTTTTGGGCTAGACTTTGATTTTTTGGGCGCTAATCACGAAATTAGTTACCTTAGAATCTTGTTCAATTTTGATTCCCACGCGATATGTATAATCGTCTGTATCCAATTGATAGATTCTTATGGTAGTACTATTGCTTACCAACACATAGTCCGCATTCACCAATGCCGAGTCTAATGAAGTGAGGAATGTTTTCGCCGCTCCGTTTTGCGTTTTCATATAGTCCTTGCTCGCCTTCCAGATGGTGGTGTCCGCGGTAGACAAATCGCTTTTCGAGAAATTGGCGAAATTCACCAAAAAGTCCAAATGTCCATCGTTAAATACTGCTTCCGAAGCGGAAGACATCACGATCACGCTTGAGCTAGAAGGCTCCTCACTGCTGCTGGAGAACACGGCGCTTGAGCTGGAAGGCTCCTCACTGCTGCTGGAGAACACGGCGCTTGAGCTGGAAGGCTCCTCGCTGCTGCTGGAGAACACGGCGCTTGAGCTGGAAGGCTCCTCACTGCTGCTGGAGAACACAGCGCTTGAGCTGAAAGGCACCTCGCTGCTGCTGGAGAACACAACGCTTGAGCTGAAAGGCACCTCGCTGCTGCTGGAGAACACAGCGCTTGAGCTGGAAG
>NZ_JALFIA010000009.1:0-22712 GCF_022776125.1 Hallerella sp.
TCAACACAATCGGCTTAAAACATTAGATTAATAAAAAGAGCCGGAGGTCATTTATGAGTTGGGAATGCCGCTATCTAGACGAAACGCACTGCAACAAACGCAACAAGGAATGCAACCCGGGAGACCGTGGATGTGTCCTCGAAGGCAGATTTTTCTTTCCATTTGACGAAACCAAAAATAAGTCCAAGCACTCTGCCCAAACCACCAAAAAATCAGCCACCAAAACCGCCGAGAGCAAACCTGTAAACGAATAAAACGAAAAATGTTCGTGTTCCCCAAAACACGCGAGTGTATTTCCTATCACACCCAAAAGGAAGTCCCCCTTTACAAAAAAGACCTAAAAGAGCATCTTTGTTGTTACACAACCAAACAGTCTTATTATATAGGAGACATCCAATGTTCAAGAAAATCGCACTCGCTGTAGCACTCGTTGCTGCAACTAGCTTTGCTACCTGGGATTACTACAAAGTTCCGGAAGCCGGAAAAGGTCAGGTCAAGGGCCAGTTCAAGTACGACACCGACGATCCGTGGTCCGGCTGGGGCATCAATGCAAGCGCTCGCTACGTGGTGATTCCGAACTTGGAACTTTCTCTCCGCGGTCTCGGCATTGCTTCTTGGGAAGACGACGACTCTGACGCCGACGGCTTTGGCATCACGGACTTCACTTTTGGCGTCCGCTATGCGATTATGCCGATCGTCAACGTCTTTGTGGACATGAACCTCCCGATCGGTGACGAAGACGAAGGAACCTACATCGGTACGGATGAATGGGGTTTTTACTTCGGCGGTCAGTTCACTTCCGATCAGTTCCTCAAGAACTTGACCGTCGGTGCTGAAGTCGGCACTTATTGGGGTTTTGAACACAACGACTACGATCCGGGTCTCGTTCTTACAACCGGCGTGGAAGCTGGCTACTTCATCGAACAGATTGGTCTTACCCCGTTCGTCGGTTCTGAATTCAAGTACAAGCTTACGGATGACGAATACGATCCGGCTAACAAAGCAGCACGCTGGAAAGACCACCAAGGTGACACTCAGTTTAACTTCTGGGTTGGCGCAGCTTACGGCATCAATGACCGTATGACGGTTGACGCTCAGATCAAATTCCGTTCTGGCGACATCGACGGTGATGCTTTCCACACCGAAGCTAACTATACCTTCAGCTTCTAATTCTAAGTTTATTGTGATTTCAAAAAAGACCGGCACACACTGCCGGTCTTTTTTGTGGAAAAATTGAAATTTACTGCGGGTCGATATTGATGCGAATTTCGAGATCTTCGGGCAGCGTCATCAGGGACTTGCGGATATCGACTGCATTCGACGCCTTTAATAAAAGGTGCATCCAGTACGTGCCGCGAACCTGCGGAATATAAGAATCCACCGGTCCAAGGACTTCCAAGGATTGATTCCGAGATAAAACTTCCGCAAAGGCTTCTGCCTTCTGGATCAAAAAGTTGTAATCCTGATGACCGACTTCGACTGTCGCGACTTTGGCATACGGCGGATAATGTGCATCCAGGCGAGATTCGAGTTCCCACTCCGCAAAGCCTGCGTAATCGTGGGCAATAGCAAAATGGATGATCGGATCCTCGGAATTGTTCGTTTGCAAAATCACACGCCCGCCTTCGCGAGCGCGCCCCGCGCGTCCCGAAGTTTGGCTTAAAAGTTCAAAGAGCCTTTCCCCAGCCCGAAAGTCCGGCACGCCCGCGCCGGAATCGGCGCCCACGACGCCCACGAGTTGGACGCCGGGGAAATCGTGGCCTTTCGCCACGATTTGCGTGCCCAGCAGAATGGAATACTTGCGTTCGCGGAAATCCGAAAGAATCTGTTCTGCTGCACCGACATTCGCGGTCGTGTCACGGTCCATGCGAATGGTCTTTGCATCGGGAATCCATTCCGCGATTTCCTCTTCGAGTTTTTCGATTGCCCCGCCCGCGAATTCATATTCCGGAGATCCGCATTCCGGGCATGCCATATTCAGCGGAAAGAGCCTTCCGCAATAGTGGCAAAGAAGACCGTTGTACTGCTTATGGTAAACGAGGGGAACCTTGCATTCCGGACAACTGAACGTGTTACCGCATTCCGCACAAATTCGCGACTTGGAATAACCACGACGATTCATGAGCACAATCGCCTGATCGCCCTTTTGCACTGTTTCCGTGAGCGCTTCGCGCAGTTCCGTCGAAAGAAGGAGCGACGAATCCTGTAAACGCACTTTCTTCTTCATATCGACAATTTTCACATTCGGAAGCGCCGTTTCCGTCGCCCGTTTCGAAAGCACCAGGTAGTCGATCTTTTTGTTTTTGGCGGCACAGTACGTTTCCAGTGCCGGAGTCGCGCTGCCGAGCAAAACAAGCCCGCCGTATTTAGCCGCTTCATGGAACGCAATGCTCCTCGCGTGATAACGCGGCGCCGGGTCTTCCTGCTTGTAAGAGCTGTCATGCTCTTCGTCCATCACTACCAAATCATAATCAAATGGCGAAAGGATCGCACTCCGCGTTCCGATGACAATCGAAGCCTTGCCCGAAAGAATCGAAACCCATGCGGCCCGTTTTTTAGGTGCCGAAAGCGCCGAATGGATTACAGGAATATCAAAGCCCAGGAACTCGGCAAAACGCATCGCCGTTTGCGGTGCAAGGCCGATTTCCGGTACAAGAACCAGCACCTTTTTGCCCGCAGCCAAGGCGCGCTTGCAAAGTTCCATATAAACGCGGGTCTTTCCGCTGCCCGTCACGCCGTGCAAAAGCGCGCCGCGAAATCCTTCCTTTTGCAAAAGCAGTTCCAAAAGTTTTTCAAGGGCGGAATTCTGCTCTTCGGTCAACGGAGGCAATTCGGGCGCAGATGTCAGAGGCTTGTCTTCCGGAGCGTTCCCCTGGGAAGCTTCAAAAAACACCGCGTCCAAATATTTTTCAAAGTCCTTCGGCAAAAAGATGTTCAAGGCCTGCTGTTGCGTCGAAAGGTAATAGCGCGAAGTCCATTCGAGCTTTTCCATAAAACGTTCACTAAAAACGTAGCCCGAAGCATGGGGAAAAGCTGTTTTCGCCTTCGCAAAGGCAGGTTTTTCCGAAATCACCCGGGAGACAACGCCCAAAGTCGGCTTCCGATGGGAAAGCTGTACCCAAACGACACTTCCCCGCTGCAGAACAACCCCTTCCGGGACCGCATAAGTGAAGATCATGGGCGAAAGCGGAACGATTACTTCACAGAAAGCCGAAAACAGCCCGCAATCTTTTGCGACCGCGATTTTCTCCGGTGGGACAGTCTTCGGAATTCTCTTTGCCATGACCCAAAAATAGCTCTTTTAGCGAATTTCAGCTTTTTTTCTGCATTTCGTTTGCACTTATCTTTTGCTTTTATTTAGATTAAATCTAGCTCAAACGCGTCCCGCGGCGCGAATTGAATTTGGAGAACACTTTATGGGACTTTTTGATTTATTTAAACCCGAATGGCAGAAATCTGATGTGGAAGTGCGCAAAGACGCTGTCATCAAATTGAACGCAAACAATCAGAGTGCGATTGAAACCGTTGCTCTGTCCGATACGGATTCGGAAATTCGGGGAATTGCGATTCGAAAACTCGAAAGCAAGGAAGTCCTGCAAAAAGTCATTGATTCAGAAACCGATGCTTCAAACAAGCGCGACGCTGAAAACCGTCTTCTTGAAAAACTGGCCGACCATTTGAAAAACTTCCGCGAAGTCGTGACTCCGAATGAACTTGAAGCCGTGGCCAAGGTGGCAAACTCCCGCTTTGTCGATGACCTTCTCAAGTCCATGCCGAGCTCGGAACTTCGCTTGGCACTCGTCCAGATTTCGACCCGCCAAAGCTCGCTCGAATATGTCGCCTTGAAAGATCTCAAGACCGACGTTGCCATGGCGGCCTTAGAACGCGTGGAACGCGCCAACATGCTGCAGAACATTTTCCAGAATTCCCGTCACACGGTTGTCCGTCAAAAGGCCGGCGAAAAACTCCGCGAACTCGAAAAGAACGGGAAAACCGAAGACGACCAGAAGAATGACACAACCATTTTGTTCCGCAAGCGTGAAGCCATTCTCCAACAAGCCCAACGCATTTCCGACTCCAAAAACTTCATGGAGAACGAAGCGGAATTCGAAAACATTCTCCAAGCCGCCAAGGAACTCGGCATGGGTCCTGCCCAAGCTGAGCTCGACCGTATCACCGACACCTACCATCTGCGTCGCAAGGCAGAACAGTCCCGCATTGAAAAGGCTAACGCCGAAGCCCATGCAAAGACCGATCTGCAGAAGCGTTTGGAAAGCATTCTCGCCGAAATCGACAAGCTGATGGAAGGTAATCTGGATGAAAACAGAGACCAGCTCAATCTTCTGATTGCAAGCTTCAAGGCTCAGAGTTCCAAGGCAGATAACGCCATGCTCAACCTTTTCAAGATGTCGATGGATCGCTACAACCAGCTGACCGAACAGTCGACTGAAGAAAGCGAAGAAGATGAAGAATCCAAAGCAAGCCGCGAAGAAATTCTCGCCCAGCTCAAGGTTCTCGCCGAAGCCGACGACACTTCCAAGGCAGTCGAACACAAAGTCAAGGTTCTCGCCCGCGCCTGGGAAAAGCTCCCGGTCATGGAAGGCGATGATCCGGAACTGCAAAACTATAACGCTCTCCGCAATAAGCTGACCGAAAAGTTCAACGCCCAGCACGAAGCCGACGAAAAGATTTTCAACGAAAACTCGGAAAAGCTCCGTGCCATCATCGACGAAGTCAAGAAGATCGACGACAACAATGACTTTAAGGTCATTTCCCAGAAGCTCCGCGACTCATACAAGCGCTGGAAAGAAATCGTCGTCGACGACAAATACCGCTACAAGGAAATTTGGAAGGAATACCAGGATGCGACTTCCCGCTTTAAGGAAATGCAGGAATGGGAATCTTGGCACAACGAAAATGACCGTGAAGCTCTTCTCGAAGAAATGGTCGCTCTTTCCAAGGAAGAACCGAGCAAGGATGTCCTCTTAAAGCTTCGCACCTATGCGAACCAGTGGAAGACCGCCGGTCCTGTTTCCGCAGCCCGTTTAAACGAATTCCGCGACAAGTTCCGCGCCCTCTTCGAAGAAATTATGAAGAAGTGCGAACCGATCATCCAGGAACAGGAAGAGGAACGCGAAAAGAACCTCGCCCTGAAGGAAGAAATTTGCCAGCAGATAGAAGAACTCGCCAAGGAAAGCGATGAAAACTGGCGCGACAAGTACAAGACTATGCAGGAACTCCAGGAAAAGTGGAAAACCATCGGCATGGTCCCGAAGGACAACGTCCAGGCGATCTGGAATCGTTTCCGCACCGCAGAAAACGCCTTCTTTGCCAAGCACAAGGAATTTGTGAAGCAAGAAGACTTCGTCCGCGAAGAAAACTACCAGAAAAAAGTGGCTCTTTGCGAAAAGGCAGAAAAGCTCGCCACCTCGAACGATTGGAATGCGACATCAAATGAATTCCGCAACCTTCAGGAAGATTGGAAGAATATCGGCCCTGCACCGCGCTCCAAGTCCGAAGAAATCTGGGCCCGTTTCCGCACAGCTTGTGACGGTTTCTTTGACCGCAAGCGTTCGCACTTCGAAGAACTCGATTCCGAAAAGGCAAAGACTTTGGCTGCAAAGGAAGCCCTCTGCGCAAAGCTCGAAGCGCTGAACTTTGACCCGACGGATCCGGAAACCGTAAAAGCGATGGAAGAAGGTGCCGAAGAATGGAAGAAGCTCGGCATGGTTCCCAAGGACAAGATCGAAGAAATCTGGAACCGCTACAGCGCGATCCTCGACAAGTTCGCAGCCAAGCGAGCCGAAGTCGACCCGGAATACAAAAAAACCGCAGCAGAAGCGAAATCCAAGAAGGAGTCGATGATTACGACCGTTTCTAAGCTCATGGAAACCGCAGGTTCCAACCAGAGCGCAGATGCCGTCAAGAATCTGCAATCCGAATGGAACGCCCTTCCGCGTTGTGGCGCCGAAGAACAGGAACTTTACAAGAAGTTCCGTTCGATCTGCGATGAATTCTTTACCCGTCGCCGAGACCAGCTGGATATCCAGGAACAGGCTCGCGAAAACAATCTGCAGAGCAAGCTCCGCCTTTGCGAAGAAGCCGAACGTTTGCTCGATGGATTGACCGACGAAAACCGCCGTGACGCGATGAATGAAGTCAAACAGCTCCGCCGTCACTGGCGCGAGATCGGCGCAGTGCCTCGAAAGGAATCCGATAAGATTTGGAACCGATTCAATTCCGCGTGTGATGCTATCTTTGGCAAAAAACCGGAAGCAGAATAGATATGTTCCCTCCTTGGACTACTCCTGAAGCCGCCGCAGAAATTCTGAAAAACGGCGGTGTCGTGGCTATACCCACGGAAACAGTTTACGGGCTCGCAGGCAACGCCTACGATCCCAAGGCACTAGCCAAAATTTTCGAAGCGAAAAAGCGCCCACACTTCGATCCTTTGATTGTGCACATTTCGGCAATCGAAGAATTTTCAAATGTCGCGCTCGAAGTTCCAGAAGTGGCAAAGAAGCTCGCCAAAGCCTATTGGCCAGGCCCCATGACCTTGGTCCTGCCGAAAAAGGATTGCATTCCGGACCTCGCGACAAGCGGTCTTCCGACCGTAGCCGTTCGATTCCCGAACCATCCGATTGCGCAGAAGATTATTCGTTTGGCAGGCGTTCCTCTTGCCGCTCCGAGCGCAAACCTTTTCCAGCATGTGAGTCCGACAACGGCACAGCATGTGGCGGAACAGCTCGGCAATGTAATCGATGGCATTGTGGACGGAGGCTCCTGTGGCGTCGGTGTGGAAAGCACCATCATTTCTTTCCCCGAAGGCAAACCTGTCATTTTGAGACCAGGCGGAATTACGCCGGAAATGGTGGAAGCCGTTGCCGGATCGGTGACCATTCACGAGTCCAAGTCGAATCCAAAAGGTCCGATGCTCGCTCCGGGCATGATCGATAGACATTACCGTCCGCAGGTTCCGCTCTACTACGGTGCCGTTCCAAAAAATGCCAAGATTCCTTCGGAAACAGTCCGCATCGCCTTTGGAAGTCAGGAATCCGTGATTCCGCCGACGGTGAACCTGTCCGCATCGGGAGACTTAAAAGAAGCGACTGCGAATTTGTACGCATTCATGCGTCAGATGGACAAGCCCGGTGTGGAATTGATTTTAGTGGACCCGATTCCGAACGAAGGTTTGGGGGTCGCTTGCAACGACCGTCTTAAAAGGGCGGCAGTTCGCCAGTTGCCCGAATCGTTTTAGACGGTATCGCGTTAAAATGCCACCATTCAGAACTGAGCGGGAGAAATCCCGCTTTTTTCATAATGCGCTTGAGAAGTCTGCGATTTTCAATCTGGAATTCCTGAAGGAAGCCATTTTTCAAAGCATCCGCTTCGCCCTGTTCCCCGGCGCGGCTTTCAAAGGAATCAAAGTCCGTCCCCATGTCGAGAGCGTTCCCTTTTTCATCGGCAATCGTCAAATCGAGAGCGTATCCGAAGTTATGCACACTACCGCGCTTGGGATTAGAGACAAAGTCGCTAAAAGGGGTTCCCGCTACGGTCTGCCGTAACAGAGCCTGTGCGTAAACAGGGCGCGCAGCGTCGTAAACAATGAAGCGGTAACCCGGTTTTTCTTGTTGCAATAAACGGATTGCCTTGCGGAGTTTCTGAGCAGCCATCGTCTTTAAATAAGCGCGTTTTGCCCCGCAGTATAGATCGTGCCCCGTCACATTCTGAAAGGTTCCATACCGCATATCTAGAGTCATATGGGGAAACCGTGAAATGTCCACGTAAGACGTATCGCTTTTCACATAAGCTTCCCACTTGGCATAAGCCGAACAATACCGCAAAGGCTTGGTCGGATGACGCGGTTCAAAAACAGATTTCCCGCTGTCTTCTGCCGCAAAAGAAATCCCGATCAGCAGAAGAAGGATTCCGAGAATCTTAAATGGCAAAGTTGGCCTCGATCCCGAACTGGATGTACAATCCCATACCCTTTGCCATGAAAGGAACCAGATCGTAACCGTTCGAAGAACGCTTGTCATTATCCTGCGAAACCAAGGAACGTTCACGCGCATTGTCGCCGCCGAGGAACCTTAAAGCATCGACGTCGAGGTTTGCAAAGATGTTGTCCGCTTCCAAGTAAAAGCGCACCTTTCTAAAGAAGAACACGTGTCCCGGCAAATCGAGATTTGCACGGACATCGGTGCGGAAGAGATCTGTGAATTCATTGTAGTCGCGGATTTCACGCGTACCGGCTGTCTGCGTATCCGATTTCGAAGAATGGATCTTGTAATAGTACAATGGCCGATGCCAGCCGGCGTGATGCGTTAAGATCAGCGAGAAAAGCGAATCCTTGAGCGGATAATAGCGGATCGAAGTGGACATATCCAGGCGAGAATTTGCTTCCCACGGGAGAGAACGTCCATCATCCAAAGCGTATTCGCCGTAAACAGATGAAAGGTTCACAGCCAAAGCGAAATGGTGCAACGTGCGAGCTTCCATCTTGGCAGCAGCACCCAAGACCCATGCGTAATCTGCTTCCGAGAGCTCCGTGTAATGCGCATAAGCAAGCGGAGTCGGCAATTCCGGGTTCAAATAATAACGTCCAAAGCCGTGACCGCTCAAGCTAAAGCGTTTTTCGGAATAACCCATTCCGAGCTTTGCCGAAGAACCGGTGATGATATTGCTTTCAAGTTCACCATCGTCCCACGTTTCATGCCAGTCACCACGCCAGGCGACGTTACCGAAAACGCGGAATCCCTGACCAGCCGCCACCCCCGGCTTTCCTATCGAAAGATTACGGTCCACGTCGAGAGAAACCATCGGCGAACCGTGACCGTCGAAGTCGGCCAATGCACCGAAGGCAAATATCGTCTTTTGCGCATTGTTCTGCCACGTCATGCGGCTCGTTCCCGTCAAAACGTTTGCGTGGAATTCCGACTTCTGCGTTTTCGAGAAGTCCGGCCATTTACGTGTCACGATGTGATGTTCATAGAGGAACGCGCCCGAGAGGTCTGCTCCAAAAAGCTTTCCCGGGAAAGGCTTATCAAAACCAGCGGAGAAGGTCGTCTTGCTCTGATCGTAGCCGTCGATAAAGGTCGCATTTTCCGGAACGGCATCTTGACGGTAACCGGTCGTGTCGCGGAGCGTGTCCGAAGCTTCTTCGTGAACGACACCGCCGTGGAAGCTCGTGCCGAACTTCGATTGGTATTCAAATCCGAGGACACCGTAAGTGCGATGACCGCGGATGATATCGACGCTGTTTGAAGAATCCGAAGTCACCATCGTATCTTGGCGAATGATGTATTCATCGCTACTGTACACGCCGTTCAGCATCCAATTGTTGCCGAGGGAATCATGACCGGCGAGCTGGGCGAACATATCGTAAGACGTCAGGTCAAAAGAATCGGAACTCTTTTTAGGAGCCTCATTTTCATCGCTACTTCTACGGAATTCCGTAAAGAATTTTTCGCCCATGTTCTTGAGCATTTCTGCATCGAGGTAGCGGAAGCTAAAGCGGAAGGAATCCCAGAAGAGGAATGGACCGCCGACCGTGATTTCACGCATTGTCGTTCCCGCCGAAATGTCCACTTCAAAATCTTCACCCGAAAGCGTTTCCGGAATGAAATCGACCGAAGTCGCAAGTCCCTGTCCCACCGGACCTTCGCCGTAGTTGTCGTAAATATCGATCGACTTGAGCATGTGCGAATTGATCACGGAAAGGTTGCCAGGGAACCCAATATCCAAGTGGCGCATGTTCGGAATGCGAAGACGTCCCAAATGATAGCCGACTTCATCGGCACGGGAGCCGTCATAGAACAAATCGCTCGAAAAATCCTTTTGACCCGAAACGCCTTCAAACGAACTCATGAGTTCCGCAATGTCGAATCGCATACCGGAAACATCTTCCAACTGCTCCACGGTAATATGTGACGGTTCCGGCCATTCTGCCTTCGTGCCCCCACCGATTACCGTACTTTCGCCCAAGTTTCTCACATTCGGGTGCATCACCACGAGAATGTCGAAAAGGTCCGCAAAGTCGTCCAAGGAAACATGCAACGTATCAAAGCCGTCCTTGATGAACACGAGCTTTGCTCTACGGGAATCCACCGTCTGTTCAAAACGGCCGCTCCCATTCGTTTCCCCGATTTCTCTTCCGGATTCATACTGAATCTTCACCGAAGAAAGCGGGTGGTCGGTTTCCGCTTCGAGAACGGTACCGATAATAGTCGTCGGAGCAGCCACTGCGATGGCTGGCAAGAGAAGACTGAAAAAGACAAAAATTCGTTTAAGCATATGGAGTTATCAAAATATATAATTTCTACTTTATAGGTGATGGCTAACGCTTACCTCATTCAGACAGAACCGCGTCCAAACGGCATTGAAGCGACGTTTTCGCGGGTCAGGGAAATGGTCCTGCAGGCAAATCCTACCGCAGGCAGTCTGATTTTACTGCCCGAAATGTTCGCCACAGGCTTTTTAACGAATCCGCCAACCGCTTCAGCCGAAGATTTAACGAGTCGAGAAGCCCCGACCCCGCGTTTTTTACAGGCACTCGCCGACGAAACCCAGTGCGCGATTCTCGGTGGCGGAATCGAGGCGTTCGCAAGCGAAAGCCTTCCCTTTTGCAACTGGACAGGCCTTTTTAAGCCTGGCAAAAGCACTCCCCAGGCGTTCTACCGCAAACGACACCCGTTTGCCGACGAAGCAAAACACTTTACGGCTGGCACAAAGTTTGCTTCCTTTGACTGGCAAGGCTTTTCCGTTTCGCCCTTTATCTGCTTCGATTTAAGGTTCCCCGAAGATTTTCGCCTAGCGAGAGCCTCTGGAGCTTCACTTTTGACCGTTCAAGCGGAATGGCCCACCTCCCGTGCGCTGCATTTTAAGACGCTCTTGCGCGCGAGAGCCATTGAAAACCAGTGCTATGTGCTTGCCTGCTCTCGCGCGGGCAAAGCTTTTGCCACGAGCAGCGCCTTTGGCCCGAACGGCGAAGAACTTTTGGACGCCGATTCCGCGGAAAAAACCTTTTGTGTGAACCTGGATGTTTCGCAGGTCAATGCGGCACGGGCGAACTTTCCGCTGCCCCTTCCCAAAATTCACGTTTGAGGTTTTTATGGAAATCATCCTACAGATTCCGCCACAGCCTCTGACTTTGAACGAAGCGCGTTCCATGACCGTCCTCGGCATGGACTTTCAAAACGCGATCATCACCGAAGCACGAGACGGCAAACTCCCGGCGCAAATCCGTTTTACCGAAAACGACCCTTTCCCCTGGGGACAACTTTTGCAAAAGCTCGCCGTTTTATGGCAACTCTCCCAAAACGATGCCATATCAAAGGATTTCCGCTTAAAAAACAAACTTCCCCAGCAGATTGTAGATTTACTGCCCCAAGTCGCCGAAAAAGACTCCTTGAACGTTTTAAAACAGCTCGGATCAGCAGGATTCATTTGTGCTTTTTCTAAATTTTAAGGCGAATGATTGCGGCTAAAGAAACCACCGCACTGCGGAGTCTTGAATGTCAAATAAAGAAACGACAAAGGATTCGACAAAAGAACTGTTTTCAGTACTGGTGAAAGAAGCTCTCACGCTCTCCAATTCTGAACCGCTTCTCAAGTCCGTTTTGGACGAGCTGATCGTTTTCCGGCAGTCCTTCGCCGAAGTTCTCGCGATGTCGCTTTCCCGCAAGTTGGCAAGCTCGCTTTTGAGCCGTTCCCAACTCGAAATTTTATTCCTTTCCACGTACAAAGAAAATCCGTCGATCGTGGAAGATGCGACGGCAGACCTGTGCGCCACTATGGACCGTGACCCGGCCTGCAAATCTTACTTGGAACCTCTCCTCTTCTTCAAGGGCTATCAGGCAATCCAAGCTTACCGCATTGCGCACGTCCTTTGGAAAGACGAAAGATTCTTCCTCGCAGAAATGCTTCAGAGCTTAATCAGCCAGAAGTTCGCCGTGGACATTCACCCGGCCGCAAAAATCGGACGCGGAATCTTCCTCGACCATGCGACAGGACTTGTCGTCGGCGAAACGGCCCGTATCGGCAACAACGTTTCGATTTTACACGGCGTTACCTTGGGCGGTACCGGCAACGAAACCGGCGATCGTCACCCGAAGGTCAGCGACGGCGTGATGATCGGTGCACACGCACAGCTCCTCGGCAATATCCACATCGGCAAGGGTGCTAAAGTGGGCGCAGGCGCCGTCGTGCTCGAAGATGTTCCGCCGCATGTAACCGTGGCAGGAGTCCCTGCCGTCAAGGTCGGACGTCCGGAAAATGCCCTGCCGAGCCTCGAAATGAATCAGAACTTTACCCGCGACACAAACAGCAAACCGGCGAAGTAAGGTTTTTGATGAACAAGAAAGAGCGGGCAGAATTTGTCGGTAAAACATTGGACGCGATTTACCCGGATCCGCCTATACCTCTGCAGTTTTCGAACACATTCACCTTTCTTGTCGCCGTTCTGCTCAGCGCGCAGTGTACCGATAAAAAGGTCAATGCGGTCACTCCCGAGCTTTTTGCCTTAGCGGATACCCCGCAAAAAATGGCCCAGATTCCCACGGAAAAGATCGAAGCGATCATTCGCCCGTGCGGACTTGCCCCCGCCAAGAGCAAGCACATCACAGCCCTTTCCCAAAAGCTTTTACAGGAATTCGGCGGTGAAGTCCCCAAGACTTTTGAAGAACTCGAAAGTCTGCCCGGCGTTGGTCATAAAACGGCGAGCGTCATCATGAGCCAGGCCTATGGTATCCCCGCCTTCCCCGTCGATACGCATATTCACCGCCTCGCCATGCGTTGGAAACTTTCGGACGGGACTTCTGTAGAAAAGACGGAAAAAGACTTGAAAAAGCTCTTTCCGCAAGAAGAATGGAACAGGCGTCACTTACAAATTATCTACTTCGGAAGGGAGTATTGCCCTGCCCGCGGACATGACGTCGCAAAATGTCCCATTTGCAGTCAAATCGGCTGTCGCGAAAAGGTTTGATTGTCTATTTTACGGCTATGAAGTTGCCCCTGAGGACAATTTGGGTTCTTGGAATTTGCGTTTTCTTGATCGCCTGTCTCGAAACACCGGATTCTCCTGAAGTTTCTAGCACGACGCCGGAGATTTTGATTTGCATTTCCCAGACGGATTCAAGCTGTAGCTCGCCCCTCCAAGCTTCTCCCACTGAACCATTCACGTTGCAGGCAAATGTTTTCCCGTCCAGTGCCAAATCCGAACTTTCTTTTAAATGGATTTCAGCAAAGAGCGAAACGTTAAAAACAGGGACGCCCTTTAAAACGGATACGTCTCGAGTTCCTGACTCGCTGATCGTGACCGATGACAACAAGAACCGTTTATCCTTTGCACTCGACTTCATTTTCGATACCGCTCCCGTTTTAAGTTCCAAAACGGTTCCCGCAAACGGAGATACGCTTTTCGGAGATTCGACGACCGCATTCTTTTTTGAATATTCCGCAACCGACGCGGACAAAGGCGATAGCCTCGTTTACACGCTCGTGCTGGATTCCACCGAGTATTTTGCAGGATCCATGACCACCCTTTACCAGTCCGGCTTAGCTGAAGGCGAACATGCTTTCCGTGTGATCGTACAAGATGTTTATGGGCTTAAAGATTCTACAGACTGGATAGAGTTCACCGTTCAGGAGGAAAAATGAAGATTTTTTCTCTGCTCGGCGCTTTCCTTTTTCTTTTACTCGGAATTTTAGCCTGTTCCGAAGGCGATGTGAGTTTTGATACGGACGACGCTGAAGTCGTGACCGTCAAAGCCTACATGATGCTGCTCGGCGACTCTGCAGGAACGCGCTTAAAATCGGACACGCTCTTGCCGAGCGATAGTCTCGTTTTGATCGCTCAAATCGAACCTTCGCGTTCCATTCGCATCTCACAGTTCTACTGGCAAATCGATTCCTCTTCCAAACATTCGGAATTCTCTTACCGCACAAATGTTTCGACGCCCGGTCTGCATCAGGCAAAGTTCATTCTGCTTGACCGTTTTGAAGATACGTTGCAAGACAGCGTTTCGTTCTGGATTGCACCCGAACCTGTCTTGGACACGGGCGCCTTGATTCCGAAGAACGGAACAACCTCCATTCCCACGTCTAAAGCGCTTTCCTTCGCCTGGAAATCCACAGTCGAAAATCCGCTGTCGATTACCCATTATCCGTTCCTCTTAAAATGCGGCTCCGATACCCTGGTCGATACCGTTTTGAATTCGACGGAATTCATTTACACACAAGGCTTCCCCACTCTGACCCGTTGCAGTTGGACCGTTTCGGCACACGATAATTTTGGCAGAACTTCTCCGACAAGTATCCGAGCGGCCTTCTTTACCGAAAACGATTCCGAAGAGGTTTTCGGCGCGGCTTTCGCAAGTATCAGCACCCCGTTCACTTCCCTTTTGGACTCGCTGCGTTTCAAGCTGTTCGATGCGGATGGAAACCTTTTGAATCTTGATAATTTTGCCGTTGACTGGAATGATTCCGTCATCACCCTTTCCAAGCTCCCCGCCGCCGATTACCGCCTTTTTGTAACCCACTTCAAATATACGGACTTCACAAGCGACACGCTCCACTTTACCGTTCGCACGGGAAAGGTTTCAAGCCTCGGCACAATCCTTTTAAGCGACACCGTGCAACCGCAGATTATCTGCGACTTTTGTACCGAAGATTCTCTTACCTGGAACGATACACTCCGTTTTGCTGTTGAAGAAAAAGGGCTACCTCCGCAGTCCGCTACCTTACGCATCACCTTTGACGGGGCCACCCTTTCGAATTGGGATTACAAAGAGGACTCCCTTTTCATCTACACGCACAGCCTTCAAAAAAGCTTTGCGTGGCATCCGCTCAAGATCGCTCTTTCGGACCGTTCCGGAAATTACATCGCCAAAAATTTTTACGTGGAACCGGGAAAATCCTGCGTCAAGACTCTCGACAAAGCTTCGATTTTTGCAGACTCCTCCATTTCGATTCCCATTCAAAATCTTTGCCCGAACCTAACCCCCAAACGTTATTTCTGGGACATCGATAACGATGGAAACTGGGATGGAGAAGCTCCTGCAGCCGGCCTCGATTCCGTTTCCAAGACCTTCTCCGGTTCGCTCTTCCACGTGTACCAAAATCCCATCCACGTCTACATTCTTTATGAAAGCGGTGCGCAGTACGAAGCCACGTTCACCCTTTACGTCGATGGAGTTTCCGGATGAATAAGCGACTTTGGATTTGCATAGTGCTTCTTATCGCCTTGTACGGATGCGGAAGCGATCCCCGAGTGGAGTCCGAGGACGTGCCAAGGCTTCGCGCGTACATTCACTTTGTTCCGTCTAGCTATTATGGGACTTCGTATCTGTTGTTTTCCAGTGTGCGGGAAAAAGAAATTCCCCAGGGTGAAACAGGCAGGCTGGTTGCGGAAATCCGCGTGAACGAGAAAAGCATCACCAGCGATTATGTTTCGGATTATATCCAGAACTTTATTTGGACTGTGGACGGCAAGGATTACATTTCGGGCACGATCACGCATACCTTCCCCGACACGGGCATCTTTGACGTCACCCTGCGCACCGTCGATTTCTTTGGCGATACGCTATACGACACGCTCAGCCTTTACGTCACCACCCAGCTTTCTGTACATCCCATTTCTCCCGAAAACGGCTTCAACGGATTTCACGCATTTGACTCCGCCGGTATGACTTTTGAAATCCAAACAGAAGGAATCAACTCCTGGCAAGACGCTGTTTGCAAGCTTTACGTTTCGACCGAAAAATCTTACCTGTGGGAGTTTCTCATCGACACAATCCCCTGCAACGGAAAGTACACGATCGACGAGCCGTTCCTCATCGGCGATTCCACAATCCTCACCGACACGGCCATCGCCTTTTACTGGGGAGTCACCGCCCAAGTTCCCGACACGGAACTGGATTTCAACAAGGACACTTCCGACATCCAAGTTTTTTACAGTGCCCTAATCAACACGGATTCTTCGCACCTCGTGGTCCCGGTCCGCTACCGCTCTCTCGCATCGAGCATCATCCCACGCGGAACGCTCATCCTGCAAAATTCCCAAGGCGATACTCTCGCCCAAAAGGCGCTTTCCAAAAATCCGGCGGTCATTCACTTTAACCGTTTAGCTTCCGACAGCCTGACCCTCACCCTCTGGGATTCGACTCTCACCGAATATGCGCCTGTTTCACAAAGCCTTTACCTTTCCAAATCGTCCTATCTCATTCTCGACACGCTGACCCTTTTTGACACGGTCCCTCCCGTGCGCATTCCGGCGAATAAGCGCTATGCAAGGTCCGATTCAATCCGCTTTTACCTCTACGACGGAGGCTCTGGCGTTTCGCAAAATTCGCTGACCATTATTTTGGCTGGCGATACGCTTTCCAAAAATGTGAGCGGAGACGTTGTGAGTTTTTTGCCGAACTGTTACAACAACTGCGAATTGTCCGTTGCGGCGCTTCGCGACTATGCCGGGAATTCCGCATCGTCTGTCGTTTGGAACTTAAAGCGCAGCGAAGATGGCGATAGTCTTATCCTTTTAGGGCCATATAATCCGGGGGATCTATGAGAATGCGGATTCTTCTGATAAGCCTTCTAATCGCCTTTTCGAGTCCTGGAATTTTTGCAGCCGATTCGACAGTTGTATCCCCGTCGATTCCTGTAACGCCTTCCGCCAAAACGCTCCGTATTTCGACGTGGCCTGCAGGCGCCGAAGTTTACATAGGAAAGCGTCCTTCAAACTTCATCGAAGCTTCCGAAAGATTTTCCCCGGATTCGCTCTCGCTCGCCGCCGAAGATTCCGTCGTACGCGTCACGTTCTTCAAACCGGGTTACGTCGACACGACTCTCGACATTCACCTCCAAGCGCCGAAAAAAAATTACGTGTGGATCGAACTCGTCGAAGAAACGGACTTGGACCGTCTCGAATGGCAAGAAGCGATTCTTCACAAACGTGAAAACAAGCAGATCGGGAAAATCCTTTTCTATTCGGGCTTTGGTACTCTTGCCTTGGCAGGTGTCTTTGCAGGTATTGCCGAATACAACTTCCAAAGCGCAGACGATACCCGTCAAAAAATTGAAAAGAGCGTCATCCGCGAAGGCGAGCATTACCAAAAGCTCCAGGATGATTTCGACGATTCCCGTCAGAGCGGAAAAAATTTTAGGACAGCCGCCTTGGTTTCTCTTGGAGCAAGCGCGCTCCTCTTTGCTGCGGCAGCGGTCTTTTACTTTTAGGAGTTGATGCATGAAAAAATTTTTCGCACTCCTTTTCTTCGGTTTCACCTGGCTCCTTGCACAGAACATGCAGCGAGGCTTTCCGGTTTCCGTGAAGCTCGTTTCCGGTGCTACGCAAAAAGCGGAATACGTCGGCAGTTCAGCCGATACGGTCTTCCTCGGAGGCTTTATCGCCGATACGTTCACCGTCGTAAAAATTCTCAAAGACCGCATCACGTTCCTCAGCGATTCAAACGGAACCGTGTTGAAGCTAGAACAGGCCGATTCGCTGTACACGGCGCTTCACACGTCCCAAGATTCAAAAGCCCAAGATACCGTCGCACCGCTCCCGCAAACCGACATCTCGGGCAAGTCTCTCGTCTTCCCCGCCACCCGTCGCCCGATCGATTCCGCCTTGGCAGTCCGCATCCACGACTTACAGATCCAGATTCTCCGGGAGCAAGGAGAACGTCCCATCTCCGTTTCCACTGCCGACTTCCCGAACTGCAAAAATTCCCCCTGCATTGCAAAAGACGCAGAAACCCGCGGAGCCGTTGCCGTCTGGACGCTCGAAATCGAACCTGCCAGGCATCAGGACAGCCTAAACCTGAATCTGCACCGCTTTCTCTTTTCAAACGAAGCCCAAAGCACCGAACGTCTCACAATTTCTGCAAAGAATGCGACGAGCGAACTTCTTTCCAAAAACCGCTTCATCGAATGGATTCAAAAAGCAAAAGGCACCTACCAGGCACCCCAAAAGCCGAAGGAGAGCAAAAGTTTCATCTATGTGCAAACCGACCCGGAAGGGGCTAATCTTGCCCGTAAAGGCGGAGATGTCATTTGCCAAACGCCCTGCGCCTTCGCCATCAACGACACCGATAAAGTCGAAATCGAAGCCTATTGGGACGTCGAAAACACGCTCTGGGCAAACAAAGCTATCATCCGCCCGATTCCCGGTGACACAGCCAAAATCAACATGCGCCTCAAACGCGTCAAACCGGAAGTTGAAATCCGCACCTTCCCCGCCGGAGCGCAAATCTACAGCGACGCCGAAGTCACCCCGCACAGTCGCCCAATCGGTTACACCCCCAAGACCCTCTTTACCGAGGAACCCGGTCCTGCCGAACTGCACCTGTGGAAAGAAGGTTACAAGGATTCCGTCGTCCATTTCCACGTGAGTGCGACCTCCAAGACCGTTGTCGAAATCCATCTGGACTCTTTGACCCAGCCGAAGGACCTTCAAGCGCAGGAAGTCTTCCAAAAGATCCAAAAAAGAATCTTCTGGGGGCATCTCGCCCTTGGAACTTCCATCGCTCCAGCCGTTGCTGGGGGCATTTTGCTCTATCTTTCCCACAAAGACCGTGAAAAAGCCCGCGATTTGAAAAATGAGCTCTCCCTTCCAAGTTCCGGAAGGGGAAAAAACTACCAAAAACTCGTCGACGACAACCACAAGTACGCCGACCGCTCCAAAACGGAAGCCTATGCAGGCTCTGGATTTCTTATTTTTGCCGGTGGACTCTTCATTACGGGATTTGTCCTGTCATTTTGATGCATTCGTACGCTAATTTTTGCGTTATTTCCGAAACGCTTTCCATCGGGAGAGAGTAAATTATTAACGATGCGTAAAGTTTTATTTCCTCTATTTGCCGCTACCCTCGCGTTTGGTGCTGATTTTGAAAGGTCCAATTGGCATACCCAGACCTTTTTCCAAGTTGAACCCTATACCCCGATTCATTTTGAAGGACAGGGTCAATACCTCACGGAGAAGATCGACGAAGAAGTGACGACCGTGCCGATGTCGCTCGGTTTTCTCTTCAGCCCGCTCTTCACGCCGATTTTCAAGGCGGATATTCCTTTCACCTTCTGGCTCGGTGCCCAGTTCGGCGAATTCCAGTTCGGCGAAATTTCCTCCGGCAAGGATTACGTTTATAACGGAGAACAAAGCGGTAGCGGAAATACGCTTTCCTTTATGTCGTTCAACCCGACAGGTCTTGCCGGATTCTCGTTCAACCTGATCGGGAACCTGGATTTGCGTATTCTCGGCGGTTTCGGCCTGCAGTATTACCGTTTTGAAGACAAGCAGACAGCGACAACCAAGACCCATTCTGAAACAGCCATGAGCTACTTCGTGGAAGGCGGCCTGGAATATCGCATCGCAGAAGTTTTTGAAGATGGCGATTTGAAAATCGGTCTTCACGTCAAAAAGGCATTCAACAAACTCGAAAACATCCGCGCCACCGAAGAATTTAAACCAACAGGAGAAGACCTTTCCATTCCAGGCGCCTACGCGGGCACCAAGTTCGAAACGATCGAGACTAAACTTCCGATTCGCATCGGTCTTGAAGTTTCTCTCGAATTCGGTCGTGAAAGCCGCAGAGACCGCAAAGTCCGCTTTGCCCTCCGCGACAGAGACACTCAGCTCCGCAACAACTCCGAAGTCAAGGATACGCTTTCGGACTGGGACTGCATGGCGATTGAACGTGACTACCGCTTCTTCCTCGAAGACGGCGAACTCCCAGACATGAGCGAAAAGTACACCAAGGCACAGTTCAACGACGTGCTCGAAAGTTACCTCGCCTTCTGCCACCCGGAAGATCTCGCCACCAAGGAGCAACTCTACTCCACCCTCGACTCGAACAAGGTGCAGTTGAAGGAATACCAGGTTTCTCAGGAAGAATCCCGTTACAAGCAGGTCATGGCTTCGAACGACCCGGAAATGATGGAAATGTTCCTCCAGTATTATCCGAACTCCGTTTACAAGGCTGACATCGAAGCCAAGCTCCAAATCGTCGGCGACTACCAGGTGTTCAAAAAGGCTCAGACAGCGAACACCTTCAAGTCTTATCTCGATTACCTGAACGACTTCCCGAACGGCCAGTTCCGCAACGAAGCCGAAGAAGGCATCTTCCGCTTGGTACAGGAAAGCAACCGCGTCAAGGATTATCAGATTTACCTGAAGCGCTTCCCGAACGGACTTTTTGTCAGCGAAGCGAACCACGCCCTGCAAGAAATTCAGCGCGCAAGCGGCATCGTCGAAACGCCTGCTGAAGCCGTCGAGCAAAACGAACAGCCACAGGAAGAAGTCAAAAAGACTTCCAAGAAAAAATCCAAGAAATCTAGCAGTTCCAAGAAATCCAAAAAGAAATCTTCAAAGAAAAAATAAAGACCTTTTAACAGAAAGCTTTCGCCACAGCGGAAGCTTTTGTATTAGAGAAATCCATGTTTCATCCCATCGATCTCGAAAGCAAACCGACGCTTCTCCGCTACCTCAAGCAGGCGAACAAGCAATGCTGTGACTACGCGTTTGCTAGTCTCTACGCCTGGGCCTCTTTTTATAGAACCGTCTGGTGTGAAGTCGATGGATTTCTCATTTTGCGGTTCCTTGTAACCGGAACGAAAAAATGGGCCTATTTGGAACCTTTAGGCTCGGGCGACATTTCCAAGGCAATCGAGTTCATCCAAAACGACGCCTCTACGGTAACGCATCAGCCCATCCGATTTTTCTCGCTTTCTCAAGAATTCGTCGAAAAAGCGCAAAGCATTCCCGCCCTGCAATCGCAACGTTTTTACAAAAACCGAAGCTTTGGAAACTACATCTACAGCCGAGAAAAACTCGCCCTCCTTGCTGGCAAAAAATTTCATGGCAAACGGAATCACATCGCGCAATTCCACAAGCTCTATCCCGATTATGCCTGGAAAATCATCGATCCTCACACCGATATTTTCGCCATCGAAGAACTTCTAGGCCAATGGATTGATTCGCAAGGAAGATCCACCACGACCATCCTTCAAGAAAAAACGATGATCGAAAGATCCCTCGCCTCCTATGAAGCCTTGGAACTTTTCGGCATCCTCTTGACCGTCGAAGGAAAAACGGTCGCCTTCGCCTACGGTTCCAAAGTGAACGCAAACACCTTCTGTCTGCACGTCGAAAAAGCAGACAAACATTACGAAGGCGCCTATGCCAAAATCAATCAACTGATTGCCCAAAGCCTTCCCGAGAGCATAGAATACATCAATCGCGAAGAAGACATGGGGCTTGAATCCCTGCGCAAGGCCAAGCTTTCTTATTATCCGGACTTTTTGACCGAAGAATACTTTTCTTACGACATCAATTCCACGGAAGCTCAAATTTGGGAACTTTGGCAAACCTGCTTTCCCGAAGACGACAACGAATTCATGCCGAACTTCATTTATCCGTATTCCGAAGATTCTTCACGAATTACGTTGTACCAAAACGGGAAACTCGCCTCGATGCTGCACCTGATCGAAGGCGAAAGTTCCTGGGGAAAAGTCGGTTACATTTATGGACTCGCAACAGCCCCCAATTACCGATGCCAAGGCTTTGCAAAGCAAATTTTAGAAAAGGCGATGGAGCAGGCAAAAAAGAGCGGAATGGTTGCACTATGGGCCATTCAACAAAACAGAAGCTATCGCATTTGGCAAAGCAAACTCGATTTTAGCGAAATTCAAGCGGAAGCCTTAAAGTTTGAGACCGAAGACGGCTTTGATTTTGGCGAAAACCCCGAAACCGATTTCGGCATTTTTCGAATTATCGATATGCAAGCCTATCTGAGCCTTTACGCCCAAGAGCATCCCGAATTCAGCACCCAGATTTCCGTCGAAGACAAAGTTCTCCCCGAAAACAGCGGGCTTTACCAAATTCAAAACGGATCCGTGACAAAGAGCACAGGGGAAAACGAGAATTGCCGTTCCAAACCTGCCGAAATTCTACAAAAAATGCCGATTTCAGGCGGAAAAGTTCTCAAAATAGCCGTTGTTTCTAGACAACACTAAAATACCGTTCTAAATTCTGCGAACTTTGAATTTATCTACTTTCTAAATATGGCAGAGAAGCAAGAACATCGCAAAATATTCGAATACCTGGACTACAGGGAATTTTTGCGCGATTATTACCAGTCCAAAAAGGCGGCAAACCCAGCCTTTTCTCTGCGTGCATTTTCCGATAAAATCGGATTCAAGGCCAAAGACTTCATTAGCCGCGTCATGCAGGGCGACAAGAACCTTTCTACTCAGAGCATTCAAAAGATCGTCACCGGCCTCAAGTTCGGAAAACGCGAAGCCTCTTTCTTTGAAGATCTCGTCTGGTTCAACCAGGCCGAAACCATGGACGAAAAGAACAGCTGGTTCCAAAAAATGCAGAACGAGCTGAAAATCGTCCGCTTTACAGAAGGGCAGCACCAGCTCGCCTTTTACCAGTACCAGGTATATTCGCACTGGCGTCATCTCGTTGTACGCTCCCTCATCGGCATGTACGGTTTTCACGGAGACTTCACAAGCCTTGCAAAATCCGTCCACCCGACAATTACAATCGAAGAAGCCAAAGAATCTGTAGAACTTCTCGAAAAATGCAATCTGGTCAAGAAAAACGAAGACGGCTCCTACGAACTGGTCAACAAAGATATTACAACCGGCGACCGCACATCTAAAATCGCACTCCGCGGTTTTCACCAGCATTGCCTCGCCCTCGGCGCCGAATCCAT